>JAHDVN010000081.1 GCA_023384635.1 Thermoanaerobaculia bacterium | reverse complement strand
CGGCGCCGACGAGGCCGAGCTCGAAGCGCCTCACCCGACCTCGGCCAGCTCCTCGATCGGCGGGCAGGTGCAGACGAGGTTCCGGTCGCCCCAGACGTTGTCGACCCGGCCCACCGCCGGCCAGAACTTGCTCTCCCGCACCCAGGGCGCCGGGAAGGCCGCCTCCGCGCGCGAGTAGGGCCGACCCCACGAGTCGCTCACCACCGCCGCCGCGGTGTGCGGGGCGTGCTTGAGCAGGTTCTCCTTGCGGTCGGCGCGCCCCTCCTCGATGGCCCGGATCTCGGCGCGGATCGCGATCAGCGCGTCGCAGAGCCGGTCGAGCTCGGCCTTCGACTCGCTCTCGGTCGGCTCGACCATCAGCGTGCCGGGGACCGGGAACGACATCGTCGGGGCGTGGAAACCGTAGTCCATGAGCCGCTTGGCCACGTCCTCGGCCTCGACGCCGCTGGTCGCCTTGAGCGGCCTGAGGTCGATGATGAACTCGTGCGCCACGCGGCCCTGGCTCCCGGTGTAGAGGATCGGGTAGTGCGGCGCCAGGCGCGCGGCCATGTAGTTCGCGTTGAGGATCGCGAGCTCGGTGGCGCGCTTCAGTCCCCCGGCCCCCATGAGCGCGATGTACGCCCAGGAGATCGGCAGGATCGAGGCGCTCCCCCACGGCGCCGCCGCCACCGCGCCGATTGCCTGCTCGCCGCCGCACGGCACCACCGGGTGCCCGGGCAGGAACTTCGCGAGGTGCGCGGCGACCGCGATCGGCCCCATCCCCGGGCCGCCGCCGCCGTGCGGGATGCAGAAGGTCTTGTGCAGGTTGAGGTGGCAGACGTCGGCGCCGATGTCGCCCGGGCGGCAGAGGCCGACCTGGGCGTTCATGTTCGCGCCGTCCATGTACACCTGCCCGCCGTGCGCGTGCACGGTGTCGCAGATCTCGCGGATCGCCTCCTCGAAGACGCCGTGGGTCGAGGGGTAGGTGATCATGAGCGCCGCCAGCCGCTCGGAATGGGCCGCGGCCTTCGCCTTCAGATCCTCGACGTCGACGTTGCCGTGGGCGTCGCATGCCACGATCACGACCTTCATCCCCGCCATCACCGAGGAGGCCGGGTTGGTGCCGTGGGCGGAGACCGGGATCAGGCAGACGTCGCGCTCGGCCTCGCCGCGCGCGCGGTGGTGAGCCCGGATCACCAGCAGGCCGGTGTACTCCCCCTGAGCGCCGGAGTTCGGCTGCAGCGATACCGCGGCGAGGCCGGTGATCTCGGCGAGCCAGCTCTCCAGCGTGCGGAAGAGCTCCTGGTAGCCGGCGGCGTCCTGCACCGGCGCGAAGGGGTGGAGGTCGGCGAAGCCGGGCCAGGTGATGGGCGCCATCTCGACCGTGGCGTTGAGCTTCATCGTGCACGAGCCGAGCGGGATCATCGAACGGGTGAGCGAGAGGTCGCGCTCCTCGAGCCGCTGGATGTAGCGGAGCATCTCGTGCTCGGTGTGGTAGCGGTGGAAGACGGGGTGCGTGAGGTACGCGCTGGTCCGCCCGTGGGGCGCCGGCAGCGCCGGCCGCGCCGGGGCGAGCGCCTCGAGGTCGAGGCCGCGGGCGGCGTCGCCGAGCAGATCGGAGGCGTGCGCCGCGAGCTCCTCGCCGGTCGTCGCCTCGTCGAGAGAGACGCCGAGCGTGTGCTCGCCCAGGCGCCGGATCAGCATCCCGCGCTCGCGCGCCGCGGCCACCGCCTCCTCGGCCCGGCGGCCGTGCGGCAGCACGACGCGCAGGGTGTCGAAGCAGGGCTCCTCGGAGAGCGCGCAGCCGCCGCGCTCGAGCGCGGCGCGCAGCGCCGCGGTCATCCCGTGCACCCGCTCGGCGATCGCCCGCAGGCCTTCGGGGCCGTGGTAGACGGCGTAGAAGCTCGAGAGGATCGCCGGGAGCGCCTGGGCGGTGCAGATGTTCGAGGTCGCCTTCTCGCGCCGGATGTGCTGCTCGCGCGTCTGCATCGCCATGCGCAGCGCCGGCGCCCCCGCGCTGTCGCGCGAGACGCCGATGATGCGGCCCGGCATCTGCCGCTTGTGGTCGTCCTGCGTGGCCAGGAAGCCGGCGTGCGGACCGCCGTAGCCGAGCGGCAGGCCGAAACGCTGGCTCGAGCCGACGGCGATGTCGACGCCGAGCTCGCCCGGAGGCTTGAGCAGGCAGAGAGCGAGCAGGTCGGTGGCCATCACCACCAGCGCGCCGGCGGCGTGGGCCCGGGCCACGAACCCCTCGTAGTCGAAGATCCGCCCGTCGGTGGCCGGGTACTGCACGAGCGCCCCCACCACGTCGCCGGCCGCGAAGTCGAAGCTCGCGTGGTCGCCCACCAGCACCTCGACCCCGATCGCCTCGGCGCGGGTCTGCACCACCGCGATCGTCTGCGGGTGGCAGAGCTCGGAGACGAAGAAGCGCGGGCGGTCGGCGCGGCCGATGGCGTAGCACATGTGCAGCGCCTCGGCGGCGGCGGTGGCCTCGTCGAGGAGCGAGGCGTTGGCGACCGGCAGGCCGGTGAGGTCGGCCACCGCGGTCTGGAAGTTCAGCAGCGCCTCGAGGCGCCCCTGCGAGATCTCCGCCTGGTAGGGCGTGTACTGCGTGTACCAGCCGGGGTTCTCCAGCACGTTGCGCAGGATGACGCCGGGCGTCAGCGTGCCGTAGAAGCCCATGCCGAGGAAGGAGCGCGAGCGCCGGTTGCGCCCCGCCAGGTCGGCCAGCAGCGCCGTGATCTCCCGCTCGCCCGGGGGCCGGCCCGCGGCCGGCGCCTCGAGCGCGAGGGGCCGGTCCAGCCGGATCGCGGCCGGCACCGTCTCGTCGACGAGGGCGTCGAGCGAGGCGACGCCGATCGTGGAGAGCATCGCGCCGACGTCGCCCGCGCCGGAGCCGAGGTGGCGCCGGGCGAAGGTGTCGAGGGGGGCGAACGGGGAGTCCGGGCGGCCGGCCGGCGTACTCACGGGATCACTCCTTCCCCTTGGCGACGTACTCCTCGTACGCCTCGGCGTCCATCAGGTCGTCGAGGTCCGAGGCCGAGGAGAACTTCACCTTCACCAGCCAGCCGTCCCCGTGCGGGTCGTCGTTGACCAGCTCCGGATCGTCCTGGAGCTTCTCGTTGACCTCCACGATCTCGCCGGCCACCGGGGTGAAGACCTCCGCCACCGCCTTGACCGACTCGATGGTCCCGATCTCGTCGTGCGCGTCGAAGACCTGGCCCGGCTCGGGCAGCTCGACGAAGACGACCTCGCCGAGCTCCTGCTGGGCGAAATCGGTCACCCCGACGACGCAGACGTCGTCCTCCACCTTCACCCACTCGTGGTCGCGCGTGTAACGGTACTCGCTCGGGTACATGGCGGTTCTCCTCGCTCGGGATGCAGTGGTCGGCAAGGGGCCCCGGGGCGGGGCCCTGTTTCCTTCTACGCCCGGATTGTAGCCCCGGCCGAGGGGGTCAGCGCGCGCGCCGATAGAACGGGAGCGGCACTACCCGAGCGGGTAGCTCCCGGCCCCGGACGTCGACGGAGACCTCCGTGCCGGGGGCCGCGAGCGCGACCGGCAGGTAGCCCATGCCGAGGGCCTTCTCCAGGGTCGGGGAGAAGGTGCCGCTGGTCACCGCGCCCACCTCGACCCCGCCGTGGCGGAAGAGGTGCCCCTGGCGGGCGATCCCGCGGCCGGTGATCTCGAAGCCGACGAGGCGCCGGGCGATCCCCTCCGCCTGCTGGCGGCGCAGCACCTCGTGGCCGAGGAACTCCCCCTTGTCGAGCTTGACCACCCAGTCGAGCCCCGCCTCGAGCGGCGTCGTGGTGCGGTCGATCTCGTGGCCGTAGAGCGCCATGCCGGCCTCCATGCGCAGCGTGTCCCGCGCCCCGAGGCCGGCCGGCACCAACCCGTGCTCGCGCCCCGCCTCCATCAGCCGCTGCCAGAGCCCCATCGCCGCCGCCGGGGGGACGTAGAGCTCGAGCCCGTCCTCGCCGGTGTAGCCGGTGCGGGAGATCAGGGCCGGCACGCCGGCCACCTCGCCGCGCGCGAAGCCGTAGTACTTGAGGGTCGAGGGGTCCATCGAGGCGAGCGGCGTGACGATCGCCATGGCCCGCGGCCCCTGGATGGCGAGCAGGGCCGTCTCGTCGGAGAGGTCGGTGATCTCGCACTCCGGGTGGGGCTGCGAGACGATCCAGGCGAGGTCGCCCGCCGCGTTGGCGGCGTTGACCACGAGCATGAACTCCGCGGGGCCGAGCCGGTAGACGAGCAGGTCGTCGATGAAGGTCCCCTCGGGGGTGAGCAGCGCCGAGTAGTGGGCCCGCCCCACCGCCAGCTTCGCCACGTCGTTCGGCGTGAGGCGCTGCAGGAACGCCTCCGCCCCGGGCCCGGTGACCCGCACCTCCCCCATGTGGCAGACGTCGAAGAGGCCCGCGGCGGTGCGCACGGCGCGGTGCTCCTCCATCAGGCCCGCGTACTGGACCGGCATCTGCCAGCCCGCGAAGTCGACGATCTTGGCGCCCGCGGCGACGTGGGCGTCGTAGAGAGGGGTGCGGCGGGAAGGGGTGGTTTCGCTCATGGCGCGATGATAGCGCCGCGGCGCGTCAGAGGAGGTAGGCGAGGGCGAAGAGGCCGAGCATCGCCGCCACCACCGCGAGCTTCGCGGCGATGCCGAGCGCGAGCCCCACCGAGGTGCCGAGGCCGACCCGGCCGGCGCGGCGCCAGTCGCGCTCGCGCCAGAGCTCGCCGAGGAAGGCGCCGAGGAACGGGCCGGCCAGGAGCCCCGGCAGCCCGAAGAAGATCCCCACGAGCCCGCCCAGCGCGGCGCCGAAGAGGGCGCGGCCCGACGCCCCGACCCGCTTCGCCCCGAGCGCCGAGGCGGCGAGCTCGATGCCGTAGGTGGCGAGCGCGAGCAGGCCGAGGAACGCCAGCGTCCAGCCGCCGACCCGCGAGAACCCCTCCGCCCACGCCGCGAGCAGGAGACCCGCCCAGACCAGGGCCGGCCCGGGCAGCGCCGGCAGCACCGTCCCCACGATCCCGACGGCGACCGCGACGGCAGCGAGGAGCCAGAGGAGGAGCGTCATCCGTTCCGGAGACTAGACCACTCCCCCGTCTTCCCCAACGTACCCGTCCCCCTTTCTCCACGGCATGCCCGGTCGCCGCGCCGCGGCGAGCCCGCGCCGCCTCCTCCACCTAGAATCCCGCCCCACCGCCGGCCGCAGCCGACACCGCACGAGGAAGGAGGAGAGGATGATCCCCGTCGCCCCCGAGATCGCCGCCCGCGCCCACATCCGTTCGCTCGAGGAGTACCGCCGCCTCTACCGCCTCTCGATCGACGACCCCGAGGGGTTCTGGCAGAAGCAGGCGGACCTCCTCACCTGGTTCCACCCGCCGTCGAACATCCTCGACGTCGACATGGAGGAGGTCGACTTCTCCTGGTACGGCGGCAGCCGGCTGAACGCCTGCTTCAACTGCGTCGACCGCCATCTGCCCACGCAGCCGGAGAAGACGGCGATCATCTGGGCCGCCGACGAGCCGGGCGAGTACCACACGATCACCTACCGCGAGCTCAAGCACCAGGTGGCGCGGGTGGCCAACGTGCTCCTCGCCCACGGCGTCACGCGCGGCGACCGAGTGATCGTCTACCTGCCGATGATGCCCGAGCTCGTCACCACCATGCTCGCCTGCGCCCGCATCGGCGCCGTGCACTCGGTGGTCTTCGCCGGCTTCTCGGCCGAGGCGCTGCGCGGCCGCATCCTCGACGCCGGGGCGAAGCTGGTGGTCACCGCCAACGAGGGCCTCCGCGGCGGGCGGCGGCTGCCGCTCAAGGCCACCGTCGACCGCGCGATCGAGGGGCTCTCCGGGATCGAGAAGGTGCTGGTCGCCCGGCGCACCGACGCCGACGTGCCGATGCGGACCGGGCGCGACCTCTGGCTCGCCGACGAGACGCGCAAGCAGCGCTCCACCTGCCCGGTGGAGTGGATGTACGCCGAGTCGCCGCTCTTCACCCTCTACACCTCGGGCTCCACCGGCAAGCCGAAGGGCGTGCTGCACACCACCGCCGGCTATCTCGTCTACACGGCGATGACCCACAAGCTGGTCTTCGACTACCACCCCGGCGACGTCTACTTCTGCGCCGCCGACATCGGCTGGGTCACCGGCCACAGCTACATCGTCTACGGCCCGCTCGCCAACGGCGCCACCACGGTGATGTTCGAGTCGGTGCCGACCCACCCCGACCCGGGCCGCTACTGGCGCATCGTGGACGACCTCGGGGTGAACATCTTCTACACCGCGCCGACCGCGCTGCGCGCCATCGCGCGGGAGGGGAACGACTGGGTGAAGCGCTACTCGCGCCGCTCGCTGCGCGTGCTCGGCTCGGTCGGCGAGCCGATCAACCCGGAGATCTGGCGCTGGTACCACGAGGTGGTGGGCGAGGAGCGCTGCGCCGTCGTCGACACCTGGTGGCAGACGGAGACCGGCGGCATCCTGATCTCGCCGCTGCCCGGCGCCACGCCGACCAAGCCGGGATCGGCGACGCTGCCGTTCTTCGGCGTCGAGCCGGTGATCGTGGACGACCAGGGCAACGAGCTCGAGGGCAACGGCGTCACCGGCAACCTCTGCCTGCGCCACTCCTGGCCAGGGCAGGCGCGAACCATCTTCGGCGACCACTCGCGCTTCCAGGAGACCTATTTCACCCGCTTCCCCGGTCTCTACTTCACCGGCGACGGCTGCCGGCGCGACGAGGACGGCTACTACTGGATCACCGGGCGGGTGGACGACGTTCTCAACGTCTCCGGCCACCGGCTGGGGACCGCCGAGGTCGAGAGCGCGCTCGTCGCCCACGCCGCGGTGGCCGAGGCGGCGGTGGTCGGCTTCCCGCACGAGGTGAAGGGGACCGGCATCTTCGCCTTCGTCATCCCGACCCCGGAGTTCGAGGGCACCGACCCCGAGGAGCTGGTCGGCATGCTCAAGGAGCAGGTGCGGCACGCGATCGGGGCGATCGCCACCCCGGACCGGGTGCTGGTGGTGCCCGGCCTGCCGAAGACCCGCTCGGGGAAGATCATGCGGCGCATCCTGCGCCAGGTGGCGGCGGGCGAGACCGGCGAGCTCGGCGACGTCTCGACGCTCGCCGACCCGGCGGTGGTGGAGAGGATCGTGGAGGCGAGCCGCCGGTAGCGCGCCGGCCCTCGCCGGGACTCTCAGCGCCGCGGTGGGAGCGGCACTACCGGCGGCAGCTCCCCGGGCACCCGGTCGAGCAGGTCGACCACGTCGGCCTCGCGCCGCAGCTCGGCGGTCCAGCGCGCGATCTCCACGTCGAGCCGTTGCTCGCGCAGCAGCTGCCGGATCGCCTCGCGCACCTGCTCGAGCGGCGGCACCGGGACGCCGCGCGCGCGCAGGTCGGGGACGAGCACCTCCTCGTAGTGGCGGCGGATCTCCTCCAGGCCGACGAAGACCCGCGGCCCCAGGCGCTCCTCGACGTAGGCGAGGGTGAGGAGCTGGCCCGCGAGCAGCTGCCGGAGCCCCGCGAGGTCGAGGTCGAGCCCGGCGAGCTTGGCCCGGAACGCCGCCTCGTCCGGGAACCGGGCCCGCAGCCGCTCGACCTCGGCCTCCACCGCGCGCACGTCCACCTCGCCGAAGCGCGAGCGCGCGATCTCGTGCAGCCGCAGCCGCTGCTCGATCAGGCCGTCGAGGATCCGGCGGCGGCGGGCCGCCTCGTCCTCGCCCCACCCGGCCTCCGGCGCGAGACCGAGGGCGATCACCCGCTCCACTTCGGAGAGGAGGATCGGGTCGGTGTCGACGAGGGCGACGACGCGGTCGAGCAGCACGGGCGCGGCCGCCGGTGCACCGGGCGGCGCACCGTCGGTCCCGCCGGCGGCGAGGAGGAGGACCAGCAGGAGCCCCGGCGCGGCCACGGCGCGGATGCTAGCATCGCCCCATGGTTCCGGCGGTGCGGCGCTCGATGCGGGTCGGACTCGCGCAGATCGACGCGCGGCTGGGCGAGGTCGAGGCGAACCTCGAGCGCCATCTCGAGGAGGTCGCCCGCGCCCGCGAGGCCGGTGTCGACCTCCTCCTCTTTCCCGAGCTCTCGCTGACCGGCTACCGCCTCCTGCACCTCACGTCGCGGGTCGCGCTGCGCCCCGGCGAGGCGCCGGAGATCGCGCGCCTCGCCGCCGCCTGCGACGGGATGACGGCCGTGGTCGGCCTGGTCGAGGAGGACGAGCACGGGGTGCTCTACAACAGTGCGGTGGCGCTCGCCGGCGGGCGGATCGTCCACGTCCACCGCAAGCTCCACCTGCCCACCTACGGCCTCTTCCAGGAGGGGCGCTTCTTCGGCGAGGGCAGCCGCCTCGGCCTGCTCCGGGTGGCCGGCGCCGAGGTCGGCCTGCTGGTCTGCGAAGACCTCTGGCACCCGGCCGCGGCACGGCGGCTGGCCCGCGGCGGAGCGCAGGTGATCGCGGTGCTCTCGGCGAGCCCGGGGCGGATCGGCCCGGAGCCGATGCCGGCGAGCCAGGCCGACTGGGAGCTGCTCACCCGCTCCACCGCCCTCCTCGACACCTGCTGGGTCCTCTACTGCGGCCGGGTCGGCTGGGAGGAGGGCTCGTTCTACACCGGCGGCAGCCACGTGGTGCGGCCGGGCGGCGAGCTCGTGGCGAGGGCCCCGTACCTGGCCGAGCATCTGCTCGTCGCCGACCTCGACCTGGGCGAGGTCGACCGCCTCCGCTGGCGCCTGCCGCTGCTCCGCTCCGAGCGGCACGACCTCGAGGGACCCTGAGCGATGCTGCAGAAGGAAGAGGTCGCCGCCCGCCTCGTGCTCGACGCCGATCTCGCCGTCGCGGCGCTCGCGAGCTTCGTGGCCGACGCCGTGGCCGGCGCCAACGCCCGCGGCGTGGTCGTCGGACTCTCGGGCGGCATCGACTCTGCCCTCGCCGCGGCGCTCGCCGCGCGCGCGCTGGGGGCCGGGCGGGTGCACGCCTTCTACCTCCCCTACCGCAGCTCGAGCCCCGACTCGCGCCGTGACGCCGAGGCGGTGGCGGCGCGGCTCGGCCTCGCGCTCGCCACCTGCGACATCACGCCGCAGGTGGACGCCTACTTCGACGCCGTCGCCCCCGACGCCGACCCGGTGCGGCGCGGCAACAAGATGGCGCGCGAGCGGATGTCGATCCTCTTCGACCAGGCCAAGCGGCTCGCCTGCCTGGTGCTCGGCACCTCGAACAAGACCGAGATCCTGCTCGGCTACTCGACGATCTTCGGCGACAACGCGAGCTCGCTGAACCCGCTCGGCGATCTCTACAAGCAGCAGGTCTGGCAGCTCTCACGCCACCTCGGCCTGCCCGAGTCGGTGGTCGCCAAGCCCCCCTCGGCCGACCTCTGGCCGGGGCAGACCGACGAGGCGGAGCTCGGCCTCGACTACCGCACCGCCGACGAGGTGCTCTACCTGCTCTTCGATCAGGGCCTGCGCGCCGCGGAGGTGGTGGCACGCGGCTACGACGCGGCGGCGGTCGAGCGCATCGTCGCCCTCGAGCGCGCCAACCGCTTCAAGCGCCGCCTCATGCTCATCGCCCGCCTCTCCGGCAGCGCCATCAACCTCGACCGCGAGATCCCGCGGGACTGAAAAGAGGGACAGGCACACATTTCCACCTGACGGTGCGGATGCCCGCCGTCCGCGAAGGTCATGTGTGCCTGTCCCTCTTTTCCCGGCCGCCGCGCATGGGCAGTCAGAAGAGGCGCTCGAACAGGAGGCGGAGGGCGGAGACCGCGAACGCACCCGCGACCGCCCCAGCGACGAGCAGCCCCGTGGAGATCCCCCGGCGAGGGAACTCCTGCTGTTTGCCGTAGATGACGACTCCGAGAGCGTGCATGTGCGGCAGCCAGAGGAGCATCGTGCCCGCCCAACCGAGGGATCTCAGAAAGTAGGCCGCCACGCCCCGGGACGCCTCGATCCGATCCGCCAGCACCTCGCTGGCGAGGAGAGGCATCCACGAGCCGATCAGAGCGGCGAGGAAGAGCCCCCAGAAGAGCCCCGTCGGGAGCTCGAGCACGATCTTGCCGTTCCGGTAGACCTCGTTCGCCATCGCTCGCACCTCGCGTTCGCACCGGCGGCCGACAGTGGCCGGGCCCGCCGGCGTTCCGTTCCTGGTGGAGCGAGGTTACCGCATCGGCGGCGCGGGGTGTCGAGGAGGGACGGCGGCGGCCGGGACGACCTGCCTTCTGTCATCCCGAGCGGTCCCCACGCTGTCATCCCGAGCGCTTCCCACACTGTCATCCCGAGCGCAGTCGAGGGATCTCGATGCCCCGGGCGACACGCTGGTCGGCCGCCCTCTCCACCCCCCCGCCCGGGTCCCGCGGCTTCGCTCGGGACGACACCGCTGTCGTCGTTCCGAGCGCCGCCAAGGAACTTCGCTGGTGGGACTGCGACGGCCGCTTACCGCCCCTTCTCGGCGGCGTGGAGCTTCTTCTCCATCTCGACCAGGCGCTGCTCGAGCTCGCGCAGGCGCTCCTCGAGCTGCGGACGCCGCTCTTCGAGGACGCGCAGGTGCCGCTCGATCTCGGGCCGGTTGAGCCCGCGCTCGATCTCCTCCGCGAGCCGCTCGGCCCACTCCGGGTCGATCGCGACCCCGACGCACCCCTCCGGGCACTCGACAACCGGGCCGCGATCGGAGCGGCGGATCTCCCGCTCGATCCGCACCACCTGCCGCTGGCCCTCGGCATCGCCGAGCTTCGCCTCGAGGGTGAGCGGCTTCTTGTCGCGCACCAGCGCGACGCGCACCTTCGCCCCCGGCTCGTGGCGGCGCACGGCGCGCAGCAGCTCCACGCCCTCGGCCACCGGCTCGTCGCCGAGGTTGGTCAGCACGTCGCCGACCTTCACGCCCGCGGCCTCGGCCGCGCCCCCGGGCTCGACCCGGTCGACGAGCACACCGCGCTCCTTCGGGGCCCCGAAGAACGCCCGGAGCTCCGGGCTCATCGGCATCGTGCCCACGCCGAGGAAGGCACCCTGCGTCGGGTGGCCGGCGAAGACCATGGTGCGCGGTGCGGGGGGAACGGGTGCGACCGGCGGCACGGGCGGCACCGGCGGCACCGCCTCCACCCAGACCGGGGCCGCCGGCGCCGGGGCGGGCTTCGGCGCGGGCGTCGCCTGGGCCGCGAGCAGGCCCGCGCCCAGGAGGAGCATCGAGATCAGACCGGCTGCGATTCGCGTCTTGGACATGGGATCTCCCTTCGTCTCGTTCTTCAGTAGCTCGTGGGTACGACCACCGGCACGAAGCCTCGGCCCGCGCCGGTGCGCAGCTCCGTGGCAACCCGATCGAGCTCGACGAGGTCGACCTCGACGGGGCTGCCGGTGGGATGGGGCAGTGGAATCGCGGGCCGGCTGGCGTCGAGCTCGGCGCGCAGCGCCGCCAGCTCGGCCGCGAGATCCCGCGTCTCGCTCGCGAGGGCCTCGCGCTGGAGCGCTGCCTCGTCGGCCCGCCACGGCTCCCAGAGCGCCGCTCCGGCCGCGAGCAGCAGGGAGGCGGCGAGCGCGGCCCAGAGCGGCCCCCGGACGGCCGGGCGCCGAGCCGGCGCGGCGTCGAGGCGGGCCAGCGTGCGGGCGGTGAAGCCCGCCGAGGCGCGCGGCCGCTCGAGGCGGGCGAGCGCGTCGTCTAGGAACCGGTCGTCGCGCATCGGACCTCTCCTTGCCGG
>JAHDVN010000080.1:1679-11765 GCA_023384635.1 Thermoanaerobaculia bacterium | reverse complement strand
GAGATAGGAGAAGTTCTCGCGCACCGAGTCCTGGGCGCGGTCGGAGTACATCGCCTTGAGCGACGAGAGCTGGGCGTCGAGCAGGCTCTCCGCCTCCGGCGGCTTGGTGCCCGCTCCCGGCGCGGCCGGCGCCGCCCGCCGCGGGCGCCGTTGGATGCCGAGCATCGACGAGGCCAGCGAGTCGAGCTCGGCCAGGACGGCGTCCCCTTCCGGGGCGCGAGGCCGGACGGGCCGGCGGCGGTCGAGGAGGACCGGACGGCCCGAGCAGTTGCACTGGTGCACCCGCTCGTCCCGCACCACCCAGCCGAGCTGCGTGACGGTGGGCCGCGCCGAGACGTGCCGCGTCAGGTTCTCGACGAACGGCTTGAGCGCCCGGTCGAAGCTCTCCTCCACCCCGTTGAACATGTTGAGCACGTAGTGGACGCGGAAGTCGTCGAGCACCTCGGCGATCATCGCCAGCAGCGGCTGGTCGCCGAAGACGTCGGCGAGGTCCTTGAGCAGCGCGTCGAGGTTCGGGATCGCGTCGTCGTAGACGTCCTCGGTGACGTCGAGCAGCTCGCGGATCAGGTCGTGGCCATCGGCCATCCCGGGCAGCGAGAAGACCGGCGAGCCGGGGGCGAACAGCTGCCGCAGAGTGCGGAAGAGGATCGCCTTGACGATGTCGGAAGCGGCGAGGGTGGCGGTCGGATGGTGCGGCGTGAAGACCAGCACGCCGGAGTTCGTGTAGGGCAGGAAGTCGAGGACGTTGTCGTCGAGACCGGCGCGCAGATCGAGGACGACGTAGTCGGCGGGGATCTGGTTGATCTCCTCGCAGAGCCGGCGCCGGAAGGCGGCGTTCGGCTGCGAGAGCTCGGCCAGGAAGTGCCGGGGGCCGGCCACGAAGCCGAACTGGCGGAACTCGCCGTCGGGGTCGAGCCCGGCGCCGAGCGGAGTGATGCACTCGGAGAGACGTGCCCCTCTCTTGTAGACGTGGTAGAGGTCCTTCTCCACGTGCGCGTTCACCGTCGAGCGGACCGAGGAGGTGCCCGTGTCCAGGTCCACGAGCACGGTCGGCGCCCGCCGCGAGAGGGCGAGCGCGAAGTTGATCGCGAAGGTCGTCTTGCCGACGCCCCCCTTGCCCGACGCGACGGGGATGATCCGTTTCGGCACGACCCGGGAGCTTACCCCGGCCCCTTCCCCCCGGCAACGCGGCGCGGGGTGACCCGCCCTTCCCTTTAGGTGCCAGGCGACTTGGCCGGTCCCCAGGATGACGTGACTGTCACGCTCTTTCAGGTGCTTTCAGGTGCCAGGCGACTTGCCGCGAGTCGATGGCTACGGGAGGGTACGGGTGCCGTCCAGTCTCCGGCGGGCAGTCTCAGGCGGCAGGGAGCCTTGATCGACCTGCAAGGTCGCTACGGGACCGCGGATTGTGGACCGCCGGACCCGGTGAGGCAGGTCCATTCGGCGCTGAGGATCGCCAAGCGTCTGGGTTGCGGTGGCCGCGCCTGACGGGACCTCCTTGTGGTGCGGGCTCCCGACCGGCGACGGAGAGGCCTCCCGCTGTCAGAGCACAGCTGGCCGGAGGAACGGCCCGGGCGGGGGGAAGCAGCCTTCGGGGAAGGCCACGGCCTCCACCCCCGCCTGCAGCGCCTCGGCCGCTCGCCGGTAGGCGGCCGCGAAGATCCGGTACGCCTCTCGGTAGACCCGGCGCACCTCGCGGCTCGCCGCGTGCACGAGCGGCGCCGGGCCCTTCTTGCACCGCGCCGGTGACCGGTGCGGGTCCTGCCTCATCGCCGCCTCCCGGCCCAGCGGCTCGCGGCCGGTCTCCTGCCGCATGGCCTGGGCCTCGGCCCGGGCCAGGTCGAGAAGCTCCCGCAGCCGCTCTCGCTGCGCCGCCGGCTCGAGGTGTGCCCAGGCCGGGAGCGGACTGAGCATCACGGTCTCGGGGCTCGCTAACTCCCGGGCCCCGAACTCCATCCCCTTGCGCCGCGCCAGGCCCTCCGCCGTCCGGTCGAACCAGGTCCCCTCGAGAGACCTCCCATCCAGCATCGCCCGCCAGCTCGTCGCCCCGGGCCACTCCAGGGGATCGGAGACCAACCCCTCCTTGCAGCCCTGCCGGGCGAGGTAGAGGAGCCTCTCCGCCTGGGATTCCTCCTCTTCGCTCACCAGGATCGCCTGGTAGCGCCGCCCCCAGAGCCTCTCTTGCCACTCGTGGATCCGTCCGACCTCGCGGGCGAGATTGGAGTTCAGGAAGCCGACGAACTTGGCGAGCTGGGCCGCGTCGGAGACGGAGACGAGCAGGTGGTAGTGGTTGGCGAGGAAGACGAAGGCGTGGATGGCAACCCCGGACAGCCGCTGGGCACGGCCGAGGACGCCGAGGGTGATCTCCCGCAGGAGGGGCGACGGTCGCAGCAGAAGTCGGGCCTGGAGGGTGCGGCAGGTTACCTCGACGAGGGCGCCCCCGGGAGGCACGTAGCGCAGTCGGCGTGGCATGCCCTCCTAGACGCCATCGCCCCCTTGAACCTGTCGCAGACCGCCTGGCACCTCTTCGGCTCGTCTTGTAAGAGCTTCGCGTCGCTGGCTGAGAACTCGCGAGGGCCGGCTCCGAGCGTCTCGGCCGGGACGTTCGTCTCCATGACGGAGCCGGGTTCGGCGCCGACCGGATGTACCCAGGTGCCGACGGGCCTGGCGTCCATGTTGAACTGGGGCAGCGCCTGCGACCCGTGACCTCCTTCATGTGAGCCGACGCTGATCAAGAACTTGAGCATGGCCGGCTCCCGGCGCGCCACAAACTCCGGGGACCTCGACCAACCCGCCGGGACTCTCATAATCTCTGTGCCGGCATTCGGAGGCAGGTCAGCGCCGGAGTCGCTCACTGCCCCAGCTGAGCACCCACACAAGGGCGAGGAAGACGAGAAGCTCTGCTCCGAAAGCCAGCGTCACGGGCATGAGGAATGCCGGGCTGAACGGCTCGAGCTTGAGCACCACGGTGCTCATGGCGTACGCCCAGATGGGCCCCATCACGCCGACGAGTAGCAGAAGCGCGAGCACGCGGCGGGAGCGCTGGAGCGATCGGGACCAGGCGAGTGCTACTCCGCCGACGAGAAGGAGAAACTGAAGTGGCACGGCGACGAAGTGGACGCGCGGCGGAGCCCCCGATTGGAGGAGGTAAACCACCGTCCCAAGAGCAAAGAGCGCGAGCGAGATGACGAGTTGGCGGCGCATGGTCGTCACGGGTAGTCGACGTCGACTTTGATGATGTCGGTTTCTCCACCGACGACGCTGAAGAAATCAGCCGCTTGTCCGGTGAGGTCGATGCACCCTCGCGAGCCTGGATCGGTGCCGCCGTGAATCGTGAAGCCACCGCGCCCGTACATCGTGTTTGCAGGATCTGGTGTCAGCCAGACGCGTTGCTGACCCCAGGAATCGGTTCCCCCCGGGAACGTGCCACCGCCGAAGACACCCTTCATCCTGTCGACACGGCTGGTATCCGAGTAGTTCTGAATCTGCTTGGGGTCGAAGGAGTAGCGACCCTCCGGAAGAGGCCCACGATCGGCGTCTTGTTGCCCGAAGAGGTTGCGCCCAAGCGAGTCGACTCTCCCGGCAACGCCTTGATAGCCGCGCATACTGCCGTCCCTCCCGTAGAGCGTCAGCTGGCTCCCGTTGAAGCCGACGAAAGTTCCGCGCCCCTGCACCTGCTTCGAGGAGAAGGAGCCGTCCGAGCCGACAGTGACTTCCTCGATGACGTCGACACCCTTGAGGTACGTCCACTTGTCGTCGATTTTGAACCAGAGCTCGCCGGTCGGGTCGATGTACTTGAGCGGGTTGCCGATCGTGTAGGTATAGCGATTCCACGCCTGCGGCCGCTTCAGTGCCCGGCCTGTCAGCACCGGATCGACCGACAGGAACCTCCCGAAAGTCGCCGAGTAGAACCTCGCCTGCATGTAGTCGAGGTCGTCCTCGGGGCTCGTGAGGTCGCCGAGGTCGCGTTCGTGGCCGGCCCACTGGCGGCGCTCGTCGAGCTGGGGGCCAAACGGGTCGTGGCCGTAGGGCTCGTAGCGGCGATGCTCGAGCAGGGCGCCGCTGCCGTCGCTCACCACCCGCACGCTCCCTAAGTGGTCGAGCGCGAAGTGGCGCACCGTGCCCTGCGGCCGCAGGAACGCCGCGAGCACCCCCTCGCCCCGCCAGACGTAGTCCTCCATCTCTGCACCGACGGCATTCCACGCGAACCGCCGCTCGTGGAGCACCCGGCCGCCCTCGTCGCGCAGCGTCCAGATCGAGTACGGCTGCTCGCCCGCCCGCCGCACCGGCTGGTCGGTCCAGATCCACTCCCGCGTCCCCGGTGCGAACCGGTAGCTCAGCACCCGCGCCTCGTCCGGGCCGTAGGCGTAGGCCCAGCGCGCCCCTGGGCAAGCCCCGGCGCCGACCTGCCCATCGGTGCACCGCTCGGTCAACCGCCCGAGCGGGTCGAAGGCGAAGGTCTGGCCGTGCCAGGCGGTGAGGTTGCCGGAAGCGTCGTAGCTCCCGTACTTCAGGCGGTTCGTGGCCAGGACGGTCGGCGTCTCGACCCAGTCCGTTCCCCGGCTCAGCCCGGTCAGGTTGCCGAAATCGTCGTACTCCGCGGCAACGTCGTAGACGAAGCCGCGCGGTGAGAACTCCATCGTCGCCGCCTTCCAACGGCTGACCCGATCGTAACGCCCGTAGCCGAACCAGCCGCCGACTCGCGTGAGGTTCCCGGAGCCGTCGAACTCGTACGGACCGAGCTGCCAGTCGACACGCGAGCCGTTCGGCTGATCGAGCCGGAGCCCCACCGGCCGCGCCATCCCGTGCGGGTCGGGCTGCTCGGTGAAGCGCTGGCCGTTGGCGTGGAGGATCTCCGCCACCCGGCCGCTGGGGTGGTAGGAGATCGACGAGGCGAAGCCCGGGATCGAGGTCAACGGCGCTCATCCTAGCGCCGCGCACCCGGGTCCAACGCGGGCACCACCGGCTTCAGGAGCGGGGGCGCCGAGTGCCGCTGCGCAGTGCGAGCGCCACACCGGCCAGGACGAGGGCGCCTCCGGCGAGCATGCGGGGGGTGACGGCCTCGTCGAGGGCGAGCGCGCCCACCGCCACCGCCACCACCGGCACGCTGTAGCCGACGAGGCCGGCGAACTGGGCCGAGGTGCGGCGGATCAGCCAGTAGTAGAGGGTGAAGGTGAGCGCCGTGCCGGCGAGCGCGAGGTAGAGGAGGGCCAGCCAGGGACCGGCCGGGACGGCTCCGGGGTCCCACTCCCGCTCGAGGAGGCGGGCGAGCGGCGCCAGCGCGGCGGCGCCCAGGAGCGAGGGCACCGAGGCGAGCGAGAGGGCCGGCACCTCCCTCCCCCACTTGCGGGTCGCCACCGCCCCGACCGCCGAGAGAAAGGGCGAGAGGAGAAAGACCGTCGCCGGCAAGAGCGCCTCGGGGCTGGCGAGGCGTCCGAAGTCCTCCGAGAAGAGGAGCGCCACGCCGGCGAAGCCGACCAGGATGCCGGCGAAACGCCGCCCCGAGAGCCGCTCCTCCGGGATCCAGAGGTGCGCGAGCAGGGCCACGAAGAGCGGAAAGGTGGCGAAGAGCACCGAGGCGAGGCCCGAGGGGACCCACTGCTCCGCCCAGTAGACGACCCCGTACGAGCCGGCGAAGGTGCAGAGGCCGTTGACCGCCCAGAGGCGCCGCTCGTGCCCCGCCCGGCCGAGGCGGATCCGGGCGAGCAGCACGACTCCCAGCAGCAGGCCGCCCGAGATCGCGAAGCGCAGAACGACACCGGTGAACGGCGGGATCGCGACGAGGCTCACCCGGATCGCCCCCCAGGTCGTCCCCCAGACCAGGGTCAGGAGGAGGAAGACGAAACCGATCGCCCAGCGGGGGGCGGTCGGGTTCGAGGGTTCCACGGCGGGGGGCGCGGGCGGCGGCCGCGCGAGCGCAGCCGCGCCGTCAGGGGTAGATCTTGTAGAGCATCCGCGGGTACGGAATCGTCTCCCGCAGGTGGTCGAGGCGGCACATCCAGGCCACGAACCGCTCCAGGCCCATGCCGAAGCCCGAGTGCGGACAGCTGCCGTACTTGCGCACGTCGAGGTACCACTGGAACGCCTCGACCGGCAGACCGTGGGCGCGGATCCGCCCGGCGAGCAGGTCGTGGTCGTGGATGCGCTGGCTGCCGCCGATGATCTCGCCGTACCCCTCCGGCGCGATCAGGTCGAGCCCGAGGACGACCCGCGCATCCTCCGGGTCGGGCTCCATGTAGAACGCCTTGAAGGCGGCCGGGAAGCGCGAGACCAGGAGCGGGCGGTCGAGCCCCTCGGAGAGGAGGGTCTCCTCGTCGCCGCCGAAGTCGTCCCCCCACTGGATCGGGTTCCCCTTCGCCTGGAGCCGCGCCACCGCTTCCGTGTAGGTGATGCGCGGAAACGGCCGCTGCACCGCCTCGAGCGGCGCCGGGTCGCGCTCCAGGGCCTTCAGGTCCTCGCGGCAGCGGTCGAGGACGCGCGCCACGAGCGCCACCACGAACTCCTCGGCGAGGTCGCAGAGCCCCTCGAACTCGAGGAAGGCGACCTCGGGCTCCACCATCCAGAACTCCATGAGGTGGCGCCGGGTCTTCGACTTCTCGGCGCGGAAGGTGGGGCCGAAGCAGTAGACCTTGCCGAAGGCCGAGATCGCGGGCTCCAGGTAGAGCTGCCCGGACTGCGAGAGGTACGCCTTGTCGCCGAAGTAGTCGGTCTCGAAGAGGGTGGAGGTCCCCTCGCACGCCGCCGGGCTGAGGATCGGCGAGTCGATGCGCACGAAGTCGCGCTGGTGGAAGAAGTCGTGGATCCCCTGCTCGAGCTCGCTGCGCACCCGGAGAGCCGCCCGCTGCCGGCTCGAACGGAGCCAGAGGTGGCGGTTCTCCATCAGGAAGGCGACGCCGTGCTCCTTTGGAGAGATGGGGAAATCCTGGGTCAGGTGATCGACCCGGAAATCCGCGAGCAGGAGCTCGAAGCCGCCCGGAGCCCGCGCATCGGCCCGCACCGTGCCCACCGCGCGGACCGTCGACTCCTGGGTCGCCCGCTCGACCTCGGCCCACGCCTCGGGCGGCAGCTCCTGGCGGCTCGCCACCGCCTGCACCACGCCGCTGCCGTCGCGCAGCTGCAGGAAGGCGAGCTTGCCGCTCGAGCGCTTCTGGACGAGCCAGCCGCGGAGCGTCACCGCCTCGCCCTCGTGGGCGCGGTAGCGGGAGATGGGAACCACTTCCGGGGCCAATGGGACCGTAGCGTCGCTCATCGCCGCGGCATCATAGAGGCCGCCTCTCGGGACGGTCAAGGCGAGGCGTCGCCGGCCGGCACGGCCTCGCGCGCGAGCGCGGCCAGCGCATCGGCCGCCGCCGCCTGCTCGGCCGCCTTCTTCGTGAGCCCTGAGCCCTGCCCCCAGGCGCGTTCGCCGATCCGGCAGGCGACGGTGAACCGCTTGGCGTGGTCCGGTCCTTCCTCGGCCACCGTCTCGTAGCTGGGGAGCTCCCAGCCGCGCGCCTGGGCCGCCTCCTGGAGCGCCGTCTTCGGGTCGCGGGCGACCGCCGCCCGCTCCCACGAGGCGGCCTCGGCGAGCAGCCGGAAACCGACCTCGCGCACCGGGGCCAGCCCGCCGTCGAGGAAGAGCGCGCCGAGCAGCGCCTCGACCGCATCGGCGAGGAGCGACGGTTTCTCTCTCCCCCCGGAGCGCTCCTCGCCCACTCCGAGCCGCAGCAGCGGCCCGAGGCCGACCGCCGCGCCGTGTCGCGCCAGCACCGGCTCGCTGATCAGATAGGCCTTCTCGCGCGACAGCTCGCCCTCGCTCCGCCCCTGGCGGGAGACGAAGAGCCACTCGGCGGCCAGCAGGCCGAGCACCGCGTCGCCCAGGAACTCGAGCCGCTCGTAGTGCGACTCCCCGCCCCGCTCGTTGGCGAACGAACGGTGGGTGAGCGCCTCGGCGAGGAGCCGGCGGTCGCGGAAGCGCCAGCCGAGCCACTCCTCGAGGCGGGTGAGCCCCGTCTCCCAGTCGGTCTCCCCGCTCTCCGGCCGCGCCATCGTCCCTCTCAGCGGCGCCCGAAGCGGCGCTCCAGCTCCGCGTCGCCCAGCACCATGACGATCGGCCGCCCGTGCGGGCAGGCGTACGGCTGCTCGCAGGCGAAGAGCTCGCCGAGAAGCTGCTCGAGCTGGGCCGGTCCCAGCGGCTCGTGCATCTTCACCGCCGCCTTGCACGCCAGGCTGGCCGCGAACGCCTCGAGCAGCCTCCCGGCCAACCCCGAAGTCCCCTCCTCCCGCGCCGCCGCGAGCTCACCCAGGAGCGCCGCCGCCTGTCCGACCGGCAGCGCCGCCGGGATCGCGGTCACCCCGACCTCGCCGCCGGCGAGCTCGCGGAGCTCGAAGCCGGCCCCCGCGAGCTCCTCGGCGAGCTCGAGGAGGCGGGCCGCCTCGCTTCGCGGCAGCTCGAGGAGGAGCGGCTCGAGCAGCGCCTGGGAGCGCGGCGCGGCCGCGGCGAGATCGCGTCGCAGCCGCTCGAAGAGGATCCGCTCGTGCGCCACGTGCTGGTCGACGAGGTAGAGCCCGTCCGGCCCCTCGAGCAGGACGAGCGCCCCCTTGTACTGTCCGAGGAGCCGGAACGGGCGCGGCTGGCCGTCGCGCCCCGAGAGCGGCACGGGGGCGCGGGCGAGCGGCGCGAGGACCGCCTCGGCGATCCGCCAGCCGCCCCCGGCCTGCGCCGCTGGCACGGCCGGCTGCGGCCACGGCACCGGCTCCGTCGCCTCGGCGACCGCGCCGGCGGGCGGCAGTCCGGCCCGCTCCCAACCTCCGAGACCCTCCCCCGCGAACGGGAACGACGTCCCCGCCCCCGGCGCCCGCAGCGGGGCGGCGACCTCGCCGCGGGCCCGCGCCAGCGCCGGGCGGAGCCGCTCGACGAGGCGGTCCAGGAGCCCGCCGTCGCGGAACCTCACCTCCGCCTTCTGGGGATGGACGTTCACGTCCACGCTCTCCGGCGGCAGGGTGAGGAAGAGGATCAACGGCGGGGCGTCCTCGCCGCGCCACTCCTCGCGCACCGCGCGGTAGAAGGCGGCGTTGAGCAGCCGGTCGCGCACCAGCCGGCGGTTGATCCAGGTGAAGAGGCGGCGCCCGGCGGCGCTTCCCGGCCGGCCGACGAAGCCCCGGCACCACGCCTCCGCGGTGCCCTCGCCCGGAATCTCCACCAGCTCCGCTGCCAGGGCGCTGCCGAGCACCTCGGCGACGCGGGCGCGGAGGCCCGAGGTCGGGTCGACGCTCCCCGCCTCGAGGAGGGTCCGTCCGTCGTGGCGCAGCGTGAAGCGCACCTCGGGCCAGGCCAGTGCATAGCCCTCGACCACCTCCAGGCAGCGGCGCAGCTCGGTCGACGTCGCCTTGAGGAACTTGCGCCGCGCCGGCACGTTGAAGAAGAGGGAGCGCACCTCGATCGCGGTGCCGCGCGGGACCGCGACCGGCTCTACTCCGAGAATCCGGCCGCCCTCGATCCGCACCCGGGTGCCCAGACCGGGCTCCTCGGCGGTCGCCAGCTCGAGCCGCGCCACGGCGGCGATCGCGGCCAGCGCCTCGCCGCGGAAGCCGAGGGTGCCGACCCGCTCGAGGTCGTCGAAGCTCGCGATCTTGCTCGTGGCGTGGCGGTCGAAGGCGAGCAGCGCGTCGTCCGCCCCCATCCCGGAGCCGTCGTCGCGCACGGCGATCCGCCCCTTGCCGCCGATCTCGAGCTCGACCTCGACCGCGGTGGCCCCGGCGTCCAGGGCGTTCTCGACCAGCTCCTTGACCACCGAAGCGGGGCGCTCCACCACCTCGCCGGCGGCGATCTGGCTCACGAGGTGGTCGGTGAGGAGACGGATGCGGGGCATGGGCAGATCCTATCCGGCCGCACCGGCCCCGGGACTCAGTCGGCGGCGTGGGCGGCGAGGAAGGTCTCGGGGCGGCTGAACACGCTCGCGATGTTCATCCCCTTGCGCACCGCCCCCCCGCCCCCCCCCCCCGGGGGGGGGGCCGCGCCCCCCCCGCAGTATTTACCGCCCCAGGCCCCCACCCCGTTACAAAACAACACAAAAGGCAACCACAAGCCCGCGAAATCCGGCTATA
>JAHDVN010000080.1:0-1669 GCA_023384635.1 Thermoanaerobaculia bacterium | reverse complement strand
TCGCGATGTTCATCCCCTTGCGCACCGCCCCCCAGCCCACCCGCCCGGTGGCGAGCGCGAGACCCAGCTGGAAGTAGGTCCGCGCCCTGCCCCGCACCCGGTAGCGAACCTCCAGCACGTGCCGCCAGAGCCGCGCGTACTCGGCGTAGAACTCCGCGAGCGGCAGCCGGGTCGGGAGCACCGCGTGCACGATGTCGAAGAGCTCCCAGTCGGCGGTCGTCAGCCTCTCCCGCGCGCTCTCCCAGAGGTCGGTTCCGGGCAGCGGGGTGAGCACCGAGAAGCCGCTGTTGTACGCCCCGGTCTCCTCGATCCAGTTCCGGAGGCGCGCGAAATCCTCGCGGTCCCAGGCCGGGTCGACGATGAAGTTCGGCGTGAAGCCGACCCCCATCTCCTTGAGCAGGGCGATCGCCCGGCGATTCGTGTCGGCGGTGTTCCCCTTGTTGACCGCCTTCAGGCCCTCGTCGGTGACCGCCTCGACGCCGAGGAAGATCGCCAGCTCGCCGCACCCCTTCCACGCCTCGATCAGGTGCGGGAACTTGCAGACGATGTCGGTGCGCGTCTGCACCGTGAAGTACTTCCGGATCCCCGCGGCGCGGATCTGGCGCGCCATCTCCTCCCCGCGCCGCACGTCCATCCAGAAGATGTCGTCGGTGACGAAGACGTTGGGCGCCTCGATCGCCGCGAGCTCGGCCACCACCCGCGCCGGCGACTTCTGGCGGAAGGTCGATTCGTGGAACTTCCAGACCGAGCAGAAGTTGCACTTGAACGGGCAGCCCCGCGCGGTCTCGAGCAGGGCCAGCGGCTTGCGGAAGTTGATGTAGTAGGAGGGGGCGTAGCGGGCGATCAGATGGCGCGCGGGCAGCGGCAGGCTGTCGAGGTCGGCCCGCCAGGGAGGGGGTCCGGTCGTCAGCTGCCTGCCGTCGCGCGCCAGCGCCAGCCCCGGAGCGGTCGCCGGGTCGCGGCCCCGGGCCAGCGTCTCGACGAGCGCCGGCAGGACCGCCTCCCCGTCGCCGATCGCCACCGCGTCGATCGCCGGGTGGAGGAACCACCCCGGATCCCGCGAGGCGTCGTGCCCCCCGACCACGACGAACGCCGTCGGCAGCTCGCGGCGCACCGCCTCGGCCAGGCGCACGCTCCGGTTGCGCTCGGTCGTGAAGTTGCACTGGATCCCGACCAGGTCGGGGGAAAAGCGGACGAGGTCGGCGAGGCCGGCCTCCAGGCCGTCGATGCGCAGATCGATCACCCGGCAGTCGTGCCCGTCGGCCTCCAGGCAGGCGGCGACCGCGATGAGCCCCAGGGGCTCGACGAAGGTGAGCATCTCGAGCCCCAGGATGCCGCCGATCGGCGGCTTGAGCAGGGCGACCCGCACCAGCGCAGGATACGCCGTCTACCCCCGAGGCGCGAGCCTGCCCCGGAAAGGGGTCAGGTCCGGGCGGGGACGACCTGCCGGAGCACCATCCCCGACTCCACGACCAGGCGCTGGTAGACCTCCTCGAGCTCCCCCTCGTAGGTGAACGGCTCTGCGAAGACGATCTGGCGGATCCCCGCCTGGATCGACTCCTTGAGGCAGCCGAAGCAGGGGCGGAGCGTGGTGTAGAGCGTCCCCCCCTGGGTGGCGTTGCCGTGGCGGGCGGCCATCACGATCGCGTTCTGCTCGGCGTGGACGCAG
>JAHDVN010000560.1 GCA_023384635.1 Thermoanaerobaculia bacterium | reverse complement strand
TCGCTCGCCCACCTCGAGGTCGGCGAGCGAGAGGTACGGTCCGCCCATCACCTCGCCCGCCGGCAGCGGCGCCACGGTCACGTTCGCCGCCTCGAGGCGCGGCAGCGAGAGCTCCCGCCCCTCGGCGACCAGCGCCAGCCGCTCGCCCTCCGAGCCCTGCACCCGCACCCGGATCCCCGGCAGCACCGCCTGCTCGACGAGGCGACGGTAGACCGCCTCCGGCTCGTCCTCGACGTGGAGGACCTCGGCCAGGGTCCCCGGCGCGAGCGCGGTCAGCGGGAAGCCCCGCCGGACTGGCAGGTCGCCGGCGGCGGTGGGGATCGGGTCGCCGTGGGGGTCGAACCGGGGGTGCCCCATCTGGGCCGCGAGCTCCTCGGCCTCCGCTGCGGAGAGCCGGTGCTCGACCTCCTCCGCCTCGGCGTGCCAAGCGGTCTCGGGCAGGCCGGTCTCGTCGGCCAGGTCGCGCTCCCAGAGGCGATGGACGCGGATGACGCGGCGCGCCTCCTCGCGCCCCGCGGGCGCCAGGGCCACGCCCTCGCCGCGCGCGGCGAGCAGCCCCAGCCCCTCGAGCCGCGCGAGCAGCCGCGCCGCCGCCACGTGCGAGAGCGAGAGCACCCCCGAGAGGCTGTGCCGCGTGGCGACCAGCCGCTTCTCCTCGAAGTCGTGGAGGTGCTTGAGCGCGTCCTCGATCGCCACCCGCTCGCGGTGCGTGCGCGACCGCTGCCAGCTCGCGAGGAGCGCCCGCCGCGCCCGCAGCGCGGCGAGCGCCGCGAGCGCCACCCCGAGCGCCACTGCGAGCGCGATCCGCGGATCAACCACTCCGCTCCTCCACGAGCTCGACGAAGATGTGCCGCGCCACCTCGGCGCTGAGGAAGCGATCCCCGCCCGCCACGCGCACCCGGAGCGAACCGTCGAAGTCGAGCCGCTCGCGGACCTCCAGGCTCGCCTCCGGCACGATGCCGAGCCGGTCGGCGTGGCGCAGGAGCTCCGGGTCGACGTCGGCGACGCGGCGGATCTTCGCCACCGCACCCGGCCGCAGGGCCGCGAGCGCCGAGCTCGCGCCGCCGTGGACCCGCCCCTCGGCGCTGGGAATCGGGTCGCCGTGCGGATCGAACTGCGGCGAGCCGAGGGCCCGGTCGAGCGCCGTCTCCAGCGCCTCGGAGGTGACGTGCTCGAGCCGCTCCGCCTCCTCGTGGATCTGGTCCCAGGAGTAGCCCAGGTGGCGGACCAGGAAGAGCTCCCAGAGCCGGTGGCGGCGCAGGGTGCGCACCGCGATCCCCCGCCCCTTCTCCGTGAGGGTCACCCCCTGGTACGGCTGGTAGCGCACGAGCCCGCGGGCGGCGAGCTTCTTGAGCATCTCGGTCACCGAGGCGTCGGCGAGCGAGAGGCTGGTGGCGAGCGCCGAGGTGGAGACGCGCTCCTCGCCCTCCTGGAGCTTCAGGATGTGCTTGAGATAGTCCTCGGCGGAGATCGTCGGCATTGTTTTTAGCCCTGCCTAAAAATACCTTTCTGGATCCCTCGGGTCAACCCCCCACCCTCGCGTGGGAGAATCCGCAGGTCACCGCCGCCCCGGCGGCGAGGAGGATCCGATGCCCCA
>JAHDVN010000559.1 GCA_023384635.1 Thermoanaerobaculia bacterium | reverse complement strand
GACCGCGCCGCGAGCCTCGGGGCGCTCCTGGAGAAGGCGGAGAGCCAGGGGCTCCTGCGCGGCGGCGCCGACGGGCTCCTGCGCCTCGAGTTCGTCCCCCGGCAGCTCGAGGTCGAGATCGGGGACCGCGTGCTCACGGCGGGCATCGACGGCGTCTTCCCGCCGGGGCTGCCGGTGGGGGCGGTGGTCGGCGCCGAGCCGGGCAACGAGATGTTCCAGACCCTGCAGGTCGCCTCCGCGGTCGACTTCCGCCAGCTCGGACTGGTCTACCTCGTCGACTGGCAGGCGCCGCCGGCCGCGGCGCTCGGGAGGGCGGGCGTTGAAGGCCGTTGACGTCGGGCTCGGCTTCCTCCTCGCGGCCCTCCTCCAGGTCGGCGGCGTGCGGGCGTGGCCGGAGTTCCCCCTCGTCTTCGACCTGCTGCTGGTGGCGGTGGTCTACTTCGCCCGCGACGGCCGGGCGGTGGCGGCGCTCGGGGTGGGCTGCGCCGGCGGCCTCCTCGCCGACGCGCTCGCCGGCGGGCCGCTCGGTCTCCACGGCTTCGCCGACACGCTGGTCGCCTACACCGCGGCGCGCGTGGCCCAGCAGCTGGTGGTCGAGCGGGCGAGCGGAGTGGTGCTCGTCTTCACCCTCGCCTCCGCGCTGCAGCAGGCGCTGCTGGCGGCGCTCGGCGTCCTGCTGCTGCCCGCGGTCCAGCTCCCGGCGGCGCCCTGGATGGTGGCCCGCGCCCTGACCACCGGCCTGCTCGGCCTGCTGCTCGCCGCCGGCGGGCGCTCGCTGGCGGCGCGGCTCGCCGGGCGCCGCGAACGGCGCCGCGCGGCGCGGCGCAGGTAGCATCGCCGCCATGTGGGTGCGAGAGGAACGGGAGGCGCTGGTCGGCCGCGTGCGGCTCCTCTCGCGTCTGGCGGTCGGGCTGCTCGCCACCCTCGCCGCCGGCTTCTGGGTGGTGCAGGTGGTCCAGGGGAGCACCTACCGCGAGCTGGCGGAGAACAACCGCCTGCGGCGGCTGGCGGTCAAGGCGCCGCGCGGCACGATCCTCGACCGCGCGGGGCGGGTGCTGGCGGAGAACGTCCCGAGCTACAACCTCACCCTCGACCGCAGCCAGGTCGTCGACCTCGGAGCGAGCCTCGCCTTCGCGGCCCGCGCGCTCTCCCGTCCGCTCGAGGACCTCGAGGCGGCCCTCGCGCGCTCGGCGCGGCTCCCCCACTTCGCTCCGGTGCTGCTCGCCGAGGGGCTGGCGCTCGACGAGGTGACCCGCTTCGAGGTGGCCCGGCTCGAGCACCCCGAGTTCGCGGTCGAGGTCACGCACCGGCGGCTCTACCGGTTCGGGCCCCAGGCGGCGCATCTGCTGGGCTACCTCGGGGAGGTCACCGAGGAGGAGCTCACGCGCGAACCGGGCCGCTTCGCGCCGGGCGACTGGGTCGGCCGGCGCGGCATCGAACGCGCGTTCGACGAGGTGCTGCGCGGCCAGGACGGGGAGCGCGTGGTGGTGGTCGACAGCCGCGGCCAGCTGGTCGACGAGTACCGCCGCGAGCTCGGCCGGCCGGGCGAGAGCCTCGAGCTCACCGTGGACCTCGAGCTCCAGCGCCTCGCCGCGGA
>JAHDVN010000079.1:5524-11874 GCA_023384635.1 Thermoanaerobaculia bacterium | reverse complement strand
GCGCCAGCTCGTTGCGGTCTGGGAGGCGGTCCTGCCCGGCGAGCACCAGCGTGAGGCCGGGGCGAGCCGCCCCGGCGGCGCGGAGCGCCGTGAGCGCCCAGGCGACCGGACGGCGCGGCAGCAGCGTCGCGAGCCAGAGCAGGTACGGCGGGCGCACGCCGAGCTCGGCGAGCGCGGAGAGATCGGCCTCCTCCTCGCCGGCGGCGAAGTAGCGCGGCGCCACCGCCCCGGGGAGGATCCGCAGGCGCGCCGGCGGCACGCGGTAGCGGCGGCCGAGCTCGGCCGCCCCGAACCGGCTGCTCGCGAGCACGCGAGAGGCCCGCCGCGCCCCGACCCGCGCGAGCAGGCGGCGGCGCCAGCGTTCCCGCGGGCGGAACTCCTCCGGACGGCTCTCGAAGGCGAGGTCGTGGAGGGTCAGGAGGCCCGGCAGGTCGGAGAGGAGCGGCAGGCTGTAGCCGGGCGAGAAGACGGCGTCCGCCCCCGTCTCGCGCAGCAGGCGCGGCAGGCGCAGCTGCTCCCAGGCGATGGGGCGCATCCGCGGGCGGCCGTCGAAGTGCGGTCGCAACGCGACACCGGCTTCCGCGGCGGCGGCGAAGAGCGGATGGTCGAACGGCTCCCCCTGGAAGAAGAGGAGCCAGGTGGCGGCGCTCCGGATCTCGACGAGCCCCGAGAGCAGCCCCTCGAGGAACCGCCCCACCCCGGACGGGCGACCCTCCATCTCGTAGGCGACGACGCCGATCCGGGGTGGGCGGGGCATGTGCCCAAGGTTAGCCGGAAACCGCGAAACCGGTGACAGTTTACTTAATTGCTCCCCGCCATCTGACAAGGCACCGGTCCGAGAGCAATTAAGTAAACTGTCACCGGTTTCTGGTGCGCCTCAGCCGTTGATCCGCTTCGGGCCGGCCTTGAGCACCTCGGGCGGGCAGCCGCTGGCGAAGAGCTTGAAGTTCTCGAGGTAGCGCGCCGCCAGGGCGTCGTAGCGGTTGTAGTACTCCTGCTTGTTGCCCCAGGTGTTGGCGGGATCGAGGATCTCGCTCGGCACCCCCGGGCAGGCCTCCGGGACGTCGAAGCCGAAGACCGTGTCCTTGCGGTACGGCACGTCGTCGAGCTGGCCGTGAAGCGCCGCGTCGAGCAGCGCCCGGGTGTGCCGGATCGAGATCCGCTTGCCGATCCCGAACGGGCCGCCGGTCCAGCCGGTGTTCACCAGCCAGCACTGGGCGCCGTGCTGGGTCATCTTCTTCTTCAGCAGCTCGGCGTAGACGTACGGGTGGTGGACCATGAACGGGCCGCCGAAGCAGGCGCTGAAGGTGATCTCCGGCTCGGTGCCGAGGCCGATCTCGGTGCCCGCGATCTTGCTCGTGTAGCCGGAGATGAAGTGGTAGATCGCCTGGTCGGGCGAGAGGCGCGAGATCGGCGGCATCACGCCCGAGGCGTCGCAGGTGAGGAAGACGATGTGCTTGGCGTGCCCGGCCCGCCGCTCGGCAACGGCGTTCTCGATGTAGTCGAGCGGGTAGGCGGCGCGGGTGTTCTCGGTCATGCGGTCGTCGTTGAGGTCGAGCCGCCTCGTCACCGGGTCGAAGACCACGTTCTCCAGCACCGTGCCGAAGCGCCGCGTGCAGGCGTAGATCTGCGGCTCGGATTCCGGCGAGAGGCGGATCACCTTGGCGTAGCTTCCGTCCTCGAAGTTGAAGACGCCGTTCATCCCCCAGCCGTGCTCGTCGTCGCCGATCAGGCGGCGCTTGGGGTCGGCCGAGAGGGTGGTCTTGCCGGTGCCCGAGAGGCCGAAGAAGACCGCCACGCCGCCGTCGTCGCCGACGTTGGCCGAGCAGTGCATCGGCATCACGCCGTCGATCGGCAGCAGGTAGTTGAGGACGGTGAAGACGGCCTTCTTGATCTCGCCCGCGTAGCCGGAGTTGCCGATGATCCCCACCTTCTGGCGGAAGTTGAGGACGATGAAGGTCTCCGAGCGGGTGCCGTCGGCCATCGGGTTCGCCTTGAAGCCGGGGGCGACGATGAGGGTGAAGTCCGGCACGTGGTGCGCCGCCTGGTCGCGGGTCGTGTTCTTGGCCAGCATGGTGCGGGTGAAGAGAGCGTGCCAAGCGCGCTGGCAGACGACCCGCACCGCGAGCCGGTGGTCGGGGTCGGCGCCGGCCCAGACGTCCTGCACGAAGACGTCGCGTCCCTGCAGGTAGCCGCAGAGCCGCGCGTGCAGCCCGGAGTAGCTCTCCGGGTTGAACGGCCGGTTGTACTGCCCCCACCAGACGTGCTCCTCGGTGGTCTGCTCGCGCACCACGAACTTGTCGGCAGCGGCGCGCGCCGTGTGCTTGCCGGTGTTGACCGCGAACGGACCCAGGTGGCAGACCTGCCCCTCGGAGCGGAAGACCGCCTCCTCGTAGAGGGCGCTGGTCGGCAGGTTCCAGTAGACCGTCCGGAGGTCGGTCAGGCCGTGGTGCTGGAGCCCGTAGAGGCTGGCCAGCGCCCCGGCCTGCCTGGCCGCCGGCGAGTGGACGTCGAGGTTGATGTTCATGCCCAGTCCCTCACCAGGCGGCGGTCGCCGATGAAGATCTCGTTGGGAGAGTTCGGGTCGAGCGCCCACTTGATCCGCTCCACGCCCTCCATGATCTCCTTCATCGCCCCGCAGTAGGAGAGCCGCAGGTGCCCCTCCATGCCGAACTCCTTGCCCGGGACCGCGACCACGCGGACCTTGTCGAGCAGGAACTCGGCGAGCTTGAGCGAGTTGCGCTCGTAGGCCGAGAAGTCGGGGAAGCAGTAGAACGTCCCCTGCGGCTTGTGGATGTGCAGGCCGGGGATCGTGAGGAGCCGGTCGACCATCACGTTGCGGGCGTTCTCGAGCGTCAGGCGCAGGGTCACGATCGAGGTCTGGACGCCTGAGAGGGCGCCTATCGCGGCCCACTGCGAGACCGTCACCGGGCCCGAGGTCTGGTGCCCCTGGATGTTGGTCATCGCCTCGATGACCTCGGGGTTGGCCAGCGCCCAGCCGATCCGGAAGCCGGTCATCGCGTACATCTTCGAGACCCCCTGCACCACCACCAGCTTCGAGGCGGGGCCGAGGTCGTCGGCGAACTCGTACGGGTTCGGCGCCTGCTGGCCGTCGAACACGAGCCGGTTGTAGAGGTCGTCCATCACCAGCCAGAGGTCCTTCTTCTCGCAGTAGCGGACGATCTCGGCGATGAACTCGCGCGAGTACATCGCGCCGCTCGGGTTGTTCGGGCTGTTGAGGATGATCGCCCTCGTCTGCGAGCCCACCACCTCGTCGATCTCTTTCATCGTCGGGTGGAAGGTGCCGTCCTCGGGCGTCACGGCGACCGGCACGCCGCCGGCGAGCCGCACCATCTCCGGGTAGCTCACCCAGTAGGGGGCGGGGAAGACCACCTCGTCGTGCGGCTCGAGGATCGAGTAGAGCAGCATCATGATCGCCTGCTTGGCGCCGCTCGACACGATCACGTTCTCGGGGTGGACGCGGTGGTGGTAGTAGTCCTCGGTGTAGCGGATCACCGCCTTCTTGAGCGCCGGCAGCCCGTCGGCCGGCGCGTAGCGGATCTCGCCGGTGTTGAGCTGGGCGGCGCAGTTGAGCACCGCGTCGAGCGGTGCCTTGCTCTTCGGCTCCCCTCCTCCCAGGTGGATGACCGGCTCGCCCCGCTCCCGGAGCTTGGCGGCGGCCTCGTTGAGCTTGAGGGTGGGCGAGGCCTTGATCGACCTCGCGAGCTGACTGATGCTCATGTCGCGTCCTTTCTCCGCCGGCGGGCACACGGCGGCCGACCTGGAAAGGGTACCCCCGGCCCCGGAGGGGGGCACCGCGCCAAAGGGTGGGGCGACCGTCAGGTCGTCCCGAGCGAAGCCGAGGGACCTGGGCGGGGGGGGCGGCGGCGGCGGCAGACCAGCACGCCGGCCGCACCATCGAGATCCCTCGACTGCGCTCGGGATGACAGAGGGCGGCGCTCGGGGCGATGGATGGGGCGCTCGGGGCGATGGATGGGGTGCTCGGGCTGGCCTGGAACCCTCGCTAGCTCCCTCCCTCCGCCTCCAGCGCCGCCAGCGCCTCGCGGACGGCGGCGATCAGGGGCTCGGCCGAGAGCGGGGCGCCGACCGCGCCGCGCATCCAGGCATCCGGGGTGAGGCGCCCCTGGCGCGCCATGCGCTCGAACTCGGCGCCGAAATCGCGGCCCCGGAAATGCTCGGCGACCTGGAAGGCGATCAGGTGGCCTAGCGCGTAGTCGGGCAGGTAGAGCGGATAGGCGACCATGTGCGAGTAGACGGCGAGCAGCACCGAGTCGCGGACCCCGAAGACGGGGGCGAAGTACTCGTTCCAGACCTCCTGGGCGATCTGGACCGTCGCCTGCCGCAGCTCGGTCGCCGTCGCCTCGGGATTGGCGTAGAGCCAGCGCCACATCTTCATGTCGACCAGCGAGACGCCGGCGATCTCGTACGTCCCCCAGAGCTCGGCGAGGGCGCGCGAGCGGCGCGTCGCCTCGTCCCCGCCGCCGAGGCCGAGCAGCTCGAGGTCGCGCTGCTGGAAGACGAAGGCGAACGCCTCGGTGAAGGCGTTGTTCGGCACCCCGGCGAGCGGCCAGCGGTCGATGGCGTCGAGGGAGAAGACCTGCTCGACGTTGTGCCCGAGCTCGTGGACGGCGATGTTGTACCCCTTGTAGTCCATTCCCCCGGGGCCGACCCGGGTGCGCAGGTGGGCCCGGTCGCCGCGCCGTACCGCGCCCATGGCGTGGCCGGCGCCGCGGGAGGGGTCGACCACGATCCGCTCGGCGAGCCACGCCGCGCGCTCGGGGGCGAAGCCGAGGTCGCGGAGGATCCGCGGCAGGTCGGCCTGGACGGCGGCGGCGGTGGGGTAGCGCTCGCGCGTCATCCGGTCGAGGTCGGCCTCGGAGAAGCGACCGCGCGGCTTGAAGCCGGTGTACCAGATGTCGAACGGCTCGAGCGGCCGGCCGAGCCGGCGCGCCGCCTCCGCCGCGACGAGCGTGACCTCCGGCGCGGCGAGCACCGAGACGAGCAGGCGCTCGAACTCCGCCTCCGGGATCTGGCGCTCGCGCTCGAACTTCCGGCGGATCCAGCTCGGGGTGGCCGGGTCGTACGGGTCGGCGGCCGCCACGGCCCGGAAGACCGAGAGGATCTGCTCGTAGCGGACGTCGGCCTCGCGCGCCGCCTGCACCATCTCGGCGCCGCCGGCACGCGGCCAGATCCGGTTCTCGACCGGGTCCCAGAGCAGGTCGGCGCTGTCGATCGCCGCGGCGGGGATCTCCTGGCGGACGATCCGCTCCATCACCGCCGCGATCAGGCGCTGCCGGGGCAGGCCCTCCGGATCGGCGTAGCGCGAGCCGAGCTCGTCGCGCAGCCCCCAGTGGGTGATCAGCCGCAGCCCCTCCGGGAACGGCCGCGCGCCGTCGGCGGCGACCAGCCGGTCCATGCGCACGTTGTAGCGCGCGATGTACTGGTCGGCCGCGGTCATCGCCTCGCTCGCCCGCTGCAGCACCGACTGCGGCACGCGCGCCGCGAAGCGCTCCATCAGGCGGGCACGGGCCCAGGTCTCGCGGTCCCACGAGGCGCCGGCGGCGAGCGCCTCGTCGAGCGAGCGGACCGGGAAGTTGAGGAGCGCGAAGAAGGCGACCCTGGTCGCGAAGAGGTCCGCCTGGACGTGGGTCCCGAGGTCCACCTGGGCGAGCAGCTCGTCCCACGGCCGCACCGGGCCGGTGTCGAGGTCGAGCGGCGTGAGCAGGTCACGGCGTACCTCGTGGAGGCGCCCCTCCATCGCCTCGAGGGCGGTCTCCAGGCGGACCGCGGCGGCGGCGAGGTCGGCCTCGCCGGCGAGGAACTGCGCCTCGCAGAAGGCGACGAACGCCGCCTCGTCGCCGTCCTCGGGCCACCAGCGCGCGGCGACCTGGGAGGCGCCGAGGCGGGCACGGGCCTCGGCGGACGCGCCGTGCATCGCCACCAGGCGGGTGACGGCGCTCTCGACGGCGTCGGCGGAGAGACCGGGTCCGCCGGGCGCCGGAGCGGCGGCGGCAGCGAGGCCGGCGAGCAGGGGCAGCATCAGGGCGAAGGTCAGCAGGGTGCGCATCGGCTCTCTCCTATCGGAGCTCGTGGGAGCGGGTCTTGGCGGGGGCGCCGAAGCGAGGCGGGAGCTTCATCCCCAGGTTGGCGACGAGGAACGCCCACTCGTCGGCGGTCTCCTCGATCATCTTCGCGATCGGCTTGCCGCCGCCGTGGCCGGCGCGGGTCTCGATCCGGATCAGGACCGGCTCCGCGGCGGCCTGGGCCGCCTGCAGCGCGGCCGCGAACTTGAAGCTGTGGCCGGGGACCACGCGGTCGTCGGTGTCGGC
>JAHDVN010000079.1:0-5514 GCA_023384635.1 Thermoanaerobaculia bacterium | reverse complement strand
GGTCCCGGGCTTCAGATTGTGGTACGGGGAGTAGCCCCGGATGACGCGGAACTCCTCCGGGTCGTCGGCGGAGCCGTAGTCGTCGACCCAGAAGCGGCCGGCGGTGAAGCGATGGTAGCGGAGCATGTCCATCACCCCGACGGCCGGAAGCGTGGCGCCGAAGAGCTCCGGGCGCTGGGTCATCGCGGCGCCGACGAGGAGACCACCGTTCGACTCGCCCAGGATCGCCAGCCGCTCGGGGCGGGTGACCCTGTTCGCGATCAGCCACTCGGCGGCGGCCAGGAAGTCGTCGAAGGTGTTCTGCTTCCGGAGCTTGGTGCCGGCCTCGTGCCACTCCTCGCCGTACTCGCCGCCGCCGCGCAGGTTGGCCACCGCGAGCACGCCACCCATCTCCAGCCAGACGGCGCGGGCGACCGAGAAGTAGGGGGTGAGCGAGACGTTGAAGCCGCCGTAGCCGTAGAGCAGCGTCGGCTGCGAGCCGTCGCGCTTCAGGCCCTTGCGGTGAACGAGGAACATCGGCACCTTCGTGCCGTCCTTCGAGGCGTAGAAGATCTGCTCGACCTCGAAGCCGGCGGCGTCGAAGCCGACCTGTGGGCGGAAGAACTCCCGCTTCTCGCCGGTGGCGAGGTCGTAGCGGTAGATGACGCCGGGCTCGATGAAGCTGGCGAAGGAGAAGAAGGTCTCGCTGTCGTCGCTGCGGCCCCGGAAGCCATCGACGCTGCCGATGCCACCGAGGTCCAGCTCGCGCACCGGCCGGCCGTCGCGGCCGAAGATGCGCACCCGGTTGGCGGCGTGCTCGAGGTAGGTGGCGACGAACATCCGCCCGACGTAGGAGACCGACTCGAGCGTCCCCGCCGCCTGCGGGATCACCTCCTGCCAGGCCTCGCGCGCGGGCTGCCGCAGATCGATCGCGATCAGCCGCCGGCGCGGGGCGTCGAGGTCGGTCTGGAAGTAGAAGCGCGGTCCGTCGTTGCCGACGAAGCTGTACTCGTTCTCGAAGTTGCCGACGAGCTGCACCGGCGCGGCGAGCGGCTCGGCGAGGTCGCGCACGAAGACCTGGTATCGATTGTCGGTCCCGACCCAGACCGTGATCACGAGGTAGCGGCCGTCCTCGGTGACGCTGTTCTGGAACCCCCAGTCCGGGTGGTCGGGGCGCTCGAAGACCACCGGGTCCGCCGCCTGCGGCGTGCCGATGCGGTGGTAGTAGAGCTTCATGTCGCGGGCGAGGCCCTGGAAGGCAGCGCCGGGTTCGGGCTCGGGGTAGCGGCCGTAGAAGAAGCCGCGGCCGTCGGGGGTCCAGGAGATGCCGGAGAACTTCACCCACTCGAGCTCGTCGGCGAGGAGCTCACCGGTCTCGATGTCCAGGACCCGCCAGGTGTTCCAGTCCGATCCCGCCTCGGCGACGCTGTAGGCGAGGAGTCTCCCGTCGTCGCTCGGCACCGCGGCGTCGAGCGCCACGGTGCCGTCCTCCGACCAGAGGTTCGGGTCGATCAGCACCCGGGCCGGCGCGGCCAGCGAATCCTGCACGTAGAGCACCGACTGGTTCTGCAGCCCGTCGTTCTTGCGGAAGAAGTAGCGCCCGCCCTTCTTGAACGGGAGCGAGGCGCGCTCGTAGTTCCAGAGCGCGGAGAGCCGCTCGCGGATCGCCGCGCGCTCGGGGATCTTCGCGAGGTAGTCGAAGGTCACCGCGTTCTGGGCCTCGACCCAGGCCGCGACCTCCGGCGCCTCGCGCACGTCCTGCTCGAGCCAGCGGTACGGGTCGGCGATCTCGACACCGTGGTAGGTGTCGACGTGGTCGACGGTCTTGGTCTGCGGATAGACGGGCGGGGCGGCGTGAGCGGTCATCGGGAGGGCCAGGCAGAGAGTGAGGAGGAGCGGGATCGTGGCGGCGGTGCGGTCGGGCATGGCGTTCCTTTCGGGCGGTGCGGCGGTTCTATGCGGGCGGGCCGGGGGCGGCGTCGCGCCGCCGGACGTGCAGGCGCTTCTCGACCGCGGCGATCACCTCGCCCCGGTCGTCGCTGATCTCCACCTCGAAGAGCGGCTCGGCGACACCCTCGCGGTCGGCCTCGGCACGGATCGCCTCGACCCGCTCGCGCGGGATCGCGAAGCGGGCCCGCACCGCGCCGCGGCCGGGGCGGCGGAAGCGGATCGCCGCCGCCTTGTCCCAGACCGCGTACCGGTCGGGGCCGAGGGCCTCGACGAGGATGAGGCAGAAGAAGGGATCGCACATCGAGTAGAGCGAGCCGCCGAACTGGGTGCCGAAGTAGTTCCGGTTCCACCAGCGCAGCTTCATCTCGACCTCGAAAGAGAGGGGATCGGTACCGAGGTCGCGCACCCGCACGCCGGCCCCGAGGTAGGGCGGGTAGAGGTCGATGAGGCGGAGCTTCCAGCGCGCCGTGCGCTGCGCGGGTTGCGGCACCGGTCGATGCTATCGCCCGGAGGCTCCGGGGGCCAGCGGGGCGCGGTGTAAACTGCTTCGCAGAATCCCCGAAGGCCGTGCCGCTAGAGTCGGGGACCGGAGGCTGCGCCATGGACGAGAGAGACCGAACTGCCGAGGAGTTCCGCCAGGCGGTCTCCCTCTGTCGCGACGGCCGCTGGCGGGAGGGGTACGACCGGCTCGCGGCGGTGGCCCGCGCCCTCGAGAAGAGCGTGAAGATGCCGGGCCTCTTCTACTCCTTCCTCGGGGCGGCGATGGCGCGCTGCGAGGGGCGCAAGAAGGAGGGGCTCGAGCTCTGCCGCTACGCGGTCAAGCTCGACCCCCGCCAGCCCGACAACTACCTGAATCTGGCCTCCCTCTACCTCATGCACGGCCGCCGGCTGCCGGCGGTGCGGGCGCTCGACCGGGGCCTCGCGCTCTCGCCGCGCCACGAGGGGCTGCTCGCGCTGCGCACCGAGATCGGCATCCGGCGCCCGCCGCTCGTCCCCTTCCTGTCGCGCGACAACGTCCTCAACGTCCTCGGCGGCCGCCTGCGCCACTCGCTCGCCGGCCGCTGGGACCTCTACCGCGAGCGGCGGCTGGAGGAGCGCGAGGCCGAGAACGACGACGAGGAGCCGGTCATCTACGTCTGAGCGGCCGGCGCCCGTCCGCGCCCCGCTCCGGGGTCAACTCCCCTGCAGCTCCTCGCAGGCGATCCGCAGGTTCGTGGCGAGCGAGAGCATCGTGCCGCGCCCCACGTGGTCCGGGAAGCTGGGGAGCGACTCGGCGGCGGCGATCTCCTCGACGCTCCGCCCCGCGGCGAGGCCCTTGCCGGCGTAGTCGAGCAGTGCCGCGAGGTAGTCGCGCTGGTAGAGGAGGTCGGCCTTCGTGCCGGTGACCGGCAGCTCCGGCTTCACGTGCCCGAAGACGTAGACCGGAGACTCCCCGTAGAGCGCCGCCGCCCTCTCGAGCAGCTCGATCCAGCCCCGGATGCTGGCGCCGCCCTTGCGGTCGATCACCGCGTAGAGGCGGTTGAAGACGAGGTCGCCCATGTGCACCACGTCCGCCTTCTCGAAGTGGACGACGATGTCGCCGCCGGTGTGGGCGGGGCCGAAGTGGCGAGCGGCGACCGCCTCGCTGCCGAGGTCGCGGCGCCACGCCTCCGTGAACGTTGTGTCGGCGTAGGTCTGTTCCGGGAGGCTCCGCTCCTCGGCGGCCCGCCGCTGGAGGCCGGGGACGTTGGCGTGGGCGACGATCGAGAGCGCCTCCGGGCGGAGCACCCCGTTGCCGCCGGTGTGGTCCCAGTGGTGGTGGGTGTTGATCACGAGGTCGATGGTCCGCGGTGTGCGGCCGCGGAGACCCTCGAGGAAGAGCCGCGCCGGGTCGGGCATCTGGGTGTCGACCACCACCGCGGCGTCCGGGGTGACCAGCCACCCGATGGTGCCGCCCGAGGCGGAGAAGGTGCCGACCCCGCCGCGCAGCTCGGTCCAGACCGGGACGAGCGCCGGCGGCGCCGGTGCGGGCGGGGGGGCGGCGGCGGGGGCCTGGGCGAACAGGCGGCGGGCGGTGAGGACGGCGCCGGTGGCGAGGGCGCCCTGGAAGACGAGGTCACGGCGGGTCAGCGGCATGGCTTGCCTCCTCTCGATGGGTCCGGGCCGATGGTACCGGAAGGACGAGGCTGGGATCAGCCGCCGGTGCGGGAGGCGGCAGCGCTCGCCGCCCGCTCGCGCTCTCCCGCCCCGGCTTCCGGCGCGTAGCCGGTCATCTCGAGGAAGCCGTGGCCGGCGACCGGCCCGGACGGGTCCCGCCCGCGGACCGTCACCGCCCCCTCCCAGTAGCGCACCGCGACCTGCATCTCCTGTGCCTCGAGGCGCGGCGCCACGGTGAGCTCCAGCCCCTCGGCCGGCAGCGCGATCCGCCAGCGGACCGGGTAGGCGGCGCCGGTGGCCGGGCTCGTCCACGTGGCGAGAGGAGCGAGCACGAACTCCTCCGCCGTGAGGGTGCGGGCGCTGCCGTCCGCCGCGACGAGACTCCCCTTGCTCCAGGGATCAGCCGTGCCGTCCTCGCGCCGCAGGCGGTAGAGCATCAGGTCGCGGCCGTCGTCGAGCTGGAGCGCGAACCAGTCCCAGCCCGCGACCTCCTCGCCCAGCGCGCTCGTCGACCACTCGCGGTCCATCCAGGCGCTGCCGGTGACCGCGATCTCGCGCCCGTCGAGGGCGAGCGTGCCGCGCGCCGGCAGGCGGGTGAGCGAATAGTAGTGGGAGGCGTTGCCGGGCTCGGGGCCCTTCTGCGAGAGCCCCCGGTCGCCCTGGAGGACGGGGGGCTTGCCGCGCTCGAGGCGCAGGTCGAGGGCGAGGCTCCCCTCCCGCGCGCGGAGGCGCAGCGGCGGGATTCCCTCCGGCCCCGCGTCGGGCTCGGCCGCGGCCGACCAGTCCTCGAGCCAGACCCGGAGCGGCGCGCTCTCGGCCCCCGCGAGCCCGATCGCCGCGCGGGCGAAGCGCTCGGCGTGGCGGAAGCGCCCGCCGCGCTCGTCGGCCAGCGCGAAGTGGGCCATGTAGAGGTCGTCGGCGCGCCAGGCGGAGTCGCCTTCCGACCGTGCCGCCGGCGGCCGGAGCGCGCTGCGGAAGAAGGTGAGGTGGAAGCCGTACGCCTCCCCCTCCGGCCCGGAGAGGTTGCCGGTGAAGTACCACCACTCGGTGCGGAAGCCGGGGTGAGGGCCGTGGTCGGTGGGGAAGGAGAACGGCCGGGGCTCGACGGCGCGCAGGTACCCCTCGGCGCCGCCGCCCATCGCCTCGGCGAGCGAGAGGCCGGCGGCGAGCGGCGCGCTCCTTGGCCGCAGCCCCCACCAGGCCGCTGCCAGGAGCGCGGCCGCCAGGAGCGCGGCGAGGGCCGTGAGCGCGAGGGAGGACCGGCGCACCATTCACTCCTCCCGGAGCGCCACGGCGGGCGAGGTGCGGGCCATCCGCCAGGCGGGGTAGAGGCCGGCCAGGAGCGCGGCGGCCGCTGCGGCGACCCAGCCTTCGAGCAGCGGTCCGGGCGGCAGCAGGAGTTCCATCGACCAGCCGAACGAGCGCCGGTTGATCACGTGCACCATCACC
>JAHDVN010000558.1 GCA_023384635.1 Thermoanaerobaculia bacterium | reverse complement strand
TGGGCGTCTTAGGTGCCCGTCTCGGTCCCCTCCGGCGTCGTCTTCGCCAGCCGGTTGCCGTTGGCGTCGTAGGTGTAGCTCGCCGTCACCACGCCGTCCCGCTCTACCTCTTCGAGTCGTCCGGCCGGATCGTACCGGTAGACGTAGCTCCCCGTCTCGCCCCGGATCGTCTCGGTCTTCCCGACGATCCGTCCGAGCTTGTCGCGGACGTAGCCCACCTCCCAGACCGGCACCCCCGACACCGCCGCGCTGCTTGCGACGAGCTCGCCGAAGGGGTGCGATGAGACGAGAGAGGCGAAGCGGGCATTCGCAGGTCGCGTGGCAGCCTTTCGGTTGGAGCCAGTCTGAGCCTCACCGCCCGCGCAGCCCAAATCGGATGTCGTCGAACGATGGGGTAGTGAGGGCAACAAGAAGGGAACTGAAGATTCGCCAGCCCGTTGCGAGATCCCACCAGAAGACCCAGAGTCCTGCAACAGCCGAGAACCAAGCAAGAAGGAGCAGTACCATCACCAGTCGATTCGGTTTGGAGCCTCGTTTGGCGGAGAAACCTCCAATCAAGGGCATGGGCTAGTCGTCTCCGTAGCGTCTTCTGGGCACGGGCAAGAGGCCTCGTCAAAGAGCTCTCGTACTCCAACGACAACAACCGATCCGACCCCAACGCCGACTTCAAAAGCAAGTCCGACAGCGACGTAGTTGACAGCCGCTGTGAAGCCAGCAAGAACCCCCGTTTCCAAGCCCGTGAAAGTTGCCCCGGCCATCGTCGCACCGCGAAATCCGGATGAAACCCAGTTGAACAAGGTGGTCGTTTCCATCGCTCGAGCCGTTGCGGAGGATGTGAGAAGTGTCAGTCCGGGAGGTCCCAGGAGACCCGGAATGGCCTCGTTCGTGGCCTGGAAGTTCTCCCCCACCTGGCGCCAGAAGCCTGGCGATGGACTGCAGGAGCAGCCTGGTGAGAGGCCGAGAGGGTCGCTGTTGCTGACAGGGTTGGCAAAGGAATACGAGAAGGTATTTGCATCTCCTCCTCCGAAGAGGATCGGATCCTTGCTCGTCCACCTTCCGGTGGCTGGATCGTAGTCCCGCCAGCCGAAGCGCACCAGCCCGGTATCCGTGTCGTACATCCCCCCTCCAAATCCAAACGGCTGCCAGCCCGGGTTCGTGTCGAGGAGGACGACGCCCCACTCGTCGTAGTCGATGCGCTGGACGACGGCGCCGGTGGTGGTGTCGATCGCGAGGCGCGGGCTGCCGAGGGGGTCGGTGAGGAGGCGGTAGGTCGCCCCGTCGCGCAGGATCAGGTCCGGGACGTTGACGCGGGTGGCGTGGACGTAGCGGCTCACGACCTGGCCCGTGCCGTCGAGCTCGGCGGCGGGGGCGAGCTGGCTCGCCCAGAGCCAGCCGCGCTCGAGGGTGCCGTCCACCTTGCGGCCGATCCGGCGGTGGCGGGCGTCGACGAGGTAGTCGATCCCGGTGCCGTCGGGCAGCGACACGCTGCGGAGGTTGCCGAGCACGTCGTACTCGTAGCCTGTCGTCCCCTCCGGTCCGACCCGTGCGAGGAGCTCGCCGTTGGCGGTGTAGGTGAAGCTCGCCGCGCCGTAGCTCGTCATCCGGT
>JAHDVN010000557.1 GCA_023384635.1 Thermoanaerobaculia bacterium | reverse complement strand
GCCGCGCGCGCGGCGGGCTGCGAGCGGCTCTCGGTGGGGGTCGGCCACGGCGCCGAGGAGGTGCGTGCCGCCTTCCCCGAGGCGGGGCTCGACTGGATCGTCCAGGCCGAGCAGCGCGGCACCGGCCACGCGCTGGCCCAGGCGCGGGCGGCGATCGCGGCCCCGGCGGCGCTCCTGGTGCTCTCCGGCGACGTGCCGCTGCTCTCGGCAGCGACCCTCTCCCGGCTGGCCGCCGCCGCCGAGGCGGGCTGGGGAGCGATGGCCGTGGCCACGCTCGACGAGCCCGGCGCCCTCGGACGGGTGGTGGCGGCGCCGGACGGCGCGCTCGCGCGCATCGTCGAGGCCGCCGACGCCGCCCCGGAGGAGCTCGCCATCCGCCGGATCAACGCCGGGGTCTACGCGCTGCCCGCTCCCGAGATCTTCTCCTTCCTCGACCGCCTCACCCCCGAGAACGCCAAGGGGGAGCTCTACCTGACCGACGCCCTCGGCCTGGCGGCGGCCGCCGGACGGCGGATCGAGCTGGTCGAGCTCGCCGAGCCGGCCGAGGCGTGGGGGGTCACCGACCGCGCGGACCTCGCGCGCGCCGACGCCTGGCGCGCGGCCGCCAAGGCGCGCGCCCTGGCGGCGGCGGGCGTGACGATCCTCGCCCCGGAGCGGGTGCGGATCGAGGCCGAGGTCGAGGTCGGCGCCGACACCCTCCTCCACCCGGAGGTCTTCCTCGGCGGCACGACCCGGATCGGAAGCGGCTGCACGCTCCACCAGGGCGCCTGGCTCCGCGACACGGAGCTGGCCGACGGGGCGGTGGTCGAGCCGTACTCGGTGCTCGACGGCGCCCGCGTCGGCCCGGGCTGCCGCGTCGGACCGTTCGCGCGGCTGCGGCCCGGAGCGGTGCTGGAGGCGGGGGCGAAGGTCGGCAACTTCGTCGAGGTCAAGAACGCCCACCTCGGGACCGGAGCGAAGGCGAACCACCTCGCCTACGTCGGCGACGCCGAGATCGGCGCGCGGGCGAACATCGGGGCCGGCGTGGTGACCTGCAACTACGACGGCGTGGCCAAGCACCGCACCGAGGTCGGCGCGGGGGCGTTCGTCGGCAGCGACACCATGCTCGTCGCCCCGGTCCGGGTGGGGGCGGAAGCCACCACCGCCGCCGGCTCGGTGATCACCAAGGACGTGCCCGACGGGGCGCTCGCCGTGGAGCGGAGCGAGCAGCGCCAGTATCCGGGCTGGGCCGAGCGCCGGCGGCGCGGCCGCGGCGGGAAGGGGAAGGGGTAGGGCGATGTGCGGAATCGTCGGCTACGTCGGGGACCGGGAGGTGGTGCCGCTGCTCGTCGACGGCCTGCGGCGGCTCGAGTACCGGGGCTACGACTCGGCCGGGGTGGCGGTTGCCGCGCCCGAGGGGATCGCTACCCGGCGGGCCGAGGGAAAGCTCGACCGCCTGGTCGAGCGCCTCGCACGCGAGCCCCTCGCCGGCCGCTTCGGCCTCGGCCACACCCGCTGGGCGACCCACGGCGCCCCCTCGGAGCGCAATGCGCACCCGATCCTCGACGGCCGCGGCCGGCTGGCGGTGATCCACAACGGGATCATCGAGCACTTCCTGCCGCTCAAGCGCC
>JAHDVN010000556.1 GCA_023384635.1 Thermoanaerobaculia bacterium | reverse complement strand
CGTAGAGCCCCGCGCCGTCGGGGCTCCAGACGAGGGAGTAGGGGGCGGTGCGCCGGGCGGGGAAGAGCCGCGCGCGCGTGCCCGCCTCGAGATCCCAGAGCCACACCTCGGGGGGCACCTTCTCGTCCCAGTCGGCCGAGAGGCTCCGGCGGTGGACGGTCGCGGCGCGCTTGCCGTCGCGCGCGAGGGCGAGCTCCTCGATCCAGTCGGCGTTGTCGGTCAGGCGCGTGACCGCGCCGTCGGCGAGCGCCACCGAGAAGAGGCGCACCGGGGGCGTCTCGGCCGGGTCCTCGACCGCGATGGTGCCGTCCTTCCTCTCCTCGCGCCGCCGCTCGGCGCGCGAGGGCGCCTCGGCGGCCGCGAAGACGATCCGGTCCGGCCCCGCCCAGGCGTACGCCTCGACGGAACGCGCGCCAGTAGCGAGCGGCCGCGGCTCGCCGCCGGGCAGGGTGAAGAGCCAGATGCGGGCGATCTCCTCCTCCTCCGCGCCCTCCCCCGCCCCGGGCGGGAGCGCGCGCTCGGAGAGGAAGGCGAAGCGCCGGCCGTCCGGGGACCAGAGCGGAGAGGCGACGCGTTGCCGCCCGCGGGTGAGGGGGATCTCCTCTCCGTCGGAAAGGCGGGTGAGGACCAGGTTGCGGGTCTCGAGGTCGGCCTCGGTGTCGACCGCGCTCTTCACCCAGGCGAGCCAAGCGCCGTCGGGCGAGAGCGCCATCTCCCGCGCCCGCTCCTGGTGGACGAGGTCGGCGGCGGTCCAGGCCGTCGATCTCTCCGGCGCTGTCGCGGCGAGAGCGGAGCACGGGGCGAGGGCGCAGGCGCAGGCGCAGGCGAGAGCGAAGCCGAGGCCGGCGAGGGCGGGAGCGGAGCGGCGCATGGGGGAGCCTCCAGGGCGTCCGGGGAAGAGCCTGGGCGCCAGCAGGCAAGGTACGGGAGGCGGCCCGCGGCGGTCAAGCCGCCGCCGGGTGGGAAGAGGGGGGCTCGCGGCCGTCAGGCCGGGCGGGTCTCGAAGTTCGCCGGCAGCGGCAGAGTGAAGGTGAAGCGGGCCCACGCCCCGGGCTCGGACTCGGCGCGGACGGTGCCGCCGTGGAGCTCGGCGATGCGGCGGCAGAGCCAGAGGCCGAGGCCGCTGCCCCGCTTGTCGCGGGTGGCCCGGTTGCGGATGCGCGAGAACTTCCGGAAGAGCCGCTCCCCCTCCTCGGGGGTGAAGCCCGGCCCCTCGTTCCAGACCGCGACCGCGAGCTCGCCGCCGGCGGCGCGCGCCTCGACCGCGGCCCGCCCCTTCGCCACGCCGTACTTGGCGGCGTTGGAGAGGAAGTTGCCGAGCAGCGAGCGGAGCAGCTCCGGATCGGCGTCGAGAACGATCCCCGCGGGGCAGTCGACCGCGAGCGCGATCTCGCGCGAGGCGAAGAGGGCGCGGGTCATCGCCACCGAGGGCTCGACGACGTCGTGCAGGAGGTCGAGCCGCGCCGGGTGGACCTCGAGCTCGCCGCGCTCGGCGCGGGAGAGGTCGAGGTAGTCGCGGATCATGTCCTGCATCTCCTCGCAGTTGCGCTTGATGCGCACCAGCGGCCCGGAGACCGACTCGGGCATCTTCTCGCCGTGGACGGAGACGA
>JAHDVN010000078.1:3331-12067 GCA_023384635.1 Thermoanaerobaculia bacterium | reverse complement strand
CCTCGAGCCGCGTCGCGAGCCCCTCTCCCTTCCCCTCGGCGCGGTCGAGCTGGATCAGGTTGAGCTGCGCCACCATGCCCGGCGCCGTGCTCCCCGCCGCCTCGACGAACCGCTCCCAGTGCCGCCGCGCCGCCTCGCGATCCCCGTCGAGCATCGCGATCTCGCCCAGGTAGAGGTCCGCGAGCTCGGCGGCGGCGGGGGCGAAGGTGCGGCCGGCGAGGCGCGAGAAGAGCTCCTTGGCCTTCTCCCGCCGCGCCTGCTCGCTCGGGAAAGTCGGATTCGAGGCGTCGTCCGGCCGCGCCCCGGTGGAGACGATCTCCGCGCCGTAGACGCGCAGCGCCCGGGTCAGCTCCTCGCTCGCCTCCCGCCCACGGCTCCGGTTCCAGAGCCAGCCTCCGGCCACCAGCAGACCGCCCAGGAGCAGGGCGACGAACCCCCAGACCAGCTGCCGCGCATGCTTCTCGGCGAAATCGATGCCGTGGGCGACGGCTTCGGCCAGCTCGTTGCGCCCCAGTTCCTCTTTGCTCAGACGATCGGACATACCGGTCTCTCCGCGGTGCGACGGGGAAGAAAGGTGGTGCGGCTGGGAGGATTCGAACCCCCGACCAAGAGCTTAGGACGCTCCTGCTCTGTCCAGCTGAGCTACAGCCGCCCGCCGCGCGAGTATAGCCGCCTCCCCCTTCGCCCGTCTCTCGTTTCAGTATCGGATCAGCGACTCGACTTCCCAGCCGGCGAGCCGCTCCCGGCCCCCGAGGGCCGAGAGCTCCACGACGAAGCCGAACCCGGCCACTTCGGCCCCCTGCTCGGCGATCAGCTCGGCGGTCGCCCGCGCCGTGCCGCCGGTGGCCACGAGATCGTCGACGATCAGGACCCGCTCGCCCGCCAGCACGCCGTCGGCGTGCATCTGGATCCGGTCCTGCCCGTACTCGAGGTCGTAGGTCCGCTCGACGGTCGCCGCCGGCAGCTTGCCCGGCTTGCGCACCGGCACGAAGCCGGCGTTGAGGTTGTAGGCCAGGATCGGCGCGAACATGAAGCCGCGCGACTCGATCCCCACCACCTTGTCCACCTGGAGGTGGGCGAAGATCCAGGTGAAGCGGTCCACCGTCATGCGCAGCGCCAGCGGGTGGGCCAGCAGGGTCGTGATGTCGTAGAACCGGATCCCGGGTTTGGGGAAGTCCGGCACCTCGCGGATGTAGCTCTTGAGATCGTCCATGGCCTCGGCCCTCTATCGGATCTCGAACCCGGTCCAGCCGGGATCGTCCCCCGTCCACAAGCACTCCACGGCGTCCACCCGCGCCAGCGCCGCGCCGGCGGCGAGCCGCGCCTCGAGCTCGTCGAGAGCGCCGGGCGGACCCGCGGCCGCCACCGCCACCGAGCCGTCGCCCTGGTTGGCGACCCAGCCCGCGAGCTCCAGGCCGGCCGCCGCTCGGCGGACGAAGTAGCGGAAGCCGACCCCCTGGACCCGGCCCCGCACCTCCCATCGGCGGGCGGCAGCGACCCGTTCAGCCACGCCCCGGACCTCCCGCGCCGCGCTGCCAGCCGTGGCGGCCGAGCAGCGGCACGAACGCCACCTCGTCGGCTTCCCGGCGGCGCACGCCGCGGGCCAGCCGCTCGTAGACCACCAGTCGCTGCCGCTGCGCCTCCCCCTCCGGGATCACCAGCCGGCCGCGCGGGCCGAGCTGGTCGAGCAGCGGCCGCGGCAGCGACGGCGCCCCGGCAGCCACCAGGATGCGGTCGAACGGCGCCACCTCGCTCCAGCCCACGGTGCCGTCGAAGGTCTGGATCTTGACGTTCGAGATGCCGAGCTGCCGCAGGCGGTGGATCGCCTGGTGCGCCAGCTCGCCGATCAGCTCCAGGCTGTAGACCCAGCGCGCGAGGCGGGCGAGGATCGCGGTCTGGTAGCCCGAGCCGGTCCCCACCTCCAGCACCTTGTGTGCGGCGTCGACCTCCAGCAGCTCGGTCATGCGTGCCACGACGTACGGCTGGGAGATCGTCTGGCCCGCGCCGATCGGCAGCGCATGGTCGCCGTAGGCCTGGCCGGCGAGGTGCTCGCGCACGAAGCGGTGGCGAGGCACCTCGCGCATCGCCGAGAGCACGCGGGGATCGCGGACCCCGCGCGCCTCGATCGTCTCGCGCACCATCCGCTCGCGCAGGAGGGTGTAGTCCGACATCCCTTCCGTTCAACCCCCGAGCTGCCGCGCGAGCCGGCGGGCGAGTTCGCCGAGCCCCTCGAGGGCCGGATAGTCCGTGAGGTCGAGGTGCAGCGGCGTCACCGAGGCGAGCCCGCGCTCGAGGGCGTCGTGGTCGGTGCCGGCGTCGCGGCTCCACTCCGGCGTGCCGGCGATCCAGAAGTAGCGCCGCCCGCGCGGGTCCTCCTTCTCGACCACGACCTGCCGGTAGACGCGCCGCCCGAGCCGGGCGATCTCCACCCCCGCCAGCTCGCGCGCCGGGAGGTTCACGTTGAGGAGCATGCGGCGGTCGAGCGGCCCCTCGAGCAGGGTGGCGACGAAGCGCCGCGCGAACTCCGCCGCGCGCGGGAACGAGGCGCCGGGACCCGCCTCCTGGCTGAAGGCCACGGAGGGCAGCCCGAGCAGGCAGGCCTCGAAGGTGGCGCTCACGGTTCCCGAGTAGGTGACGTCGGCGCCGAGGTTGAGGCCGTTGTTGATCCCGGAGATCACGAGGTCCGGGAGCCGCTCCTTCAGCAGCCAGTGGATGGCGAGGTTGACGGCGTCGGTCGGCGTGCCGTCGACCGCGTACCAGCCGTCCGCCACCTCGTGCATCCGCAGCGGCCGCTGCAGGGTGAGCGAGTGCCCGCTCGCGCTCTGCTCCCGGTCGGGAGCGACGACCACGACCTCCACCTCCGGCAGGGAGGCGAGGGCCCGTACGAGCTCGCGGATCCCCTCGGCCTGGACGCCGTCGTCGTTGGTGACGAGGATGCGGGTCATCGGGCGTCGCCGCGGAGCGCGCCTCCCCTCAGCGCTTCCAGGCCGGCTGCGGACCCGAGCGGTCGAGGTACTTGTCGAGGATCGGCGCGAGCGCCGCGAGGGTATCGGACGGCACCAGGTGGGCGGGGGTGATGAGCGACATGCGCAGCGCCTCCGCGCAGTCGTTCTCCACCTCCTCGCCGAGCGCCGCCACGGCGCGGCGGACGACCTCCTGCGCGAGGGCCACGTTGCGCCGCAGCACCTCCATCACCCCCTCGCCGGAGACCGCTTCCTCCTCCTCGTGCCAGCAGTCGTAGTCGGTGATCATGGCCAGCGACGCGTAGGCGATCTCGGCCTCCCGGGCGAGCTTCGCCTCCTGGAGGTTGGTCATCCCGATGACGTCCATCCCCCACTGCCGGTAGACCTCCGACTCGGCCCGGGTCGAGAACTGCGGCCCCTCCATGCAGAGGTAGGTGCCGCCCTCGTGGAGGCGGGCGCCGGCGGCGCGCGCGGCCCCGGCCAGCACGGCGGCCAGGCGCATGCTCACCGGGCGGGCGAGCGAGGTGTGGGCGACCAGGCCGTTGCCGAAGAAGGTGTCCGGACGGTGCCGCGTGCGGTCGAAGAACTGGTGGGGAACGACGATGTCGCCCGGCCGGTACTCGAGCTTCATCGAGCCGACCGCCGAGACCGAGATCAGGAACTCCACCCCGAGCCGCTTGAAGCCGTAGATGTTGGCGCGGTAGTTGAGCTCCGTCGGCAACAGGCGGTGGCCGCGCGCGTGGCGCGCCAGGAAGACCACCCTGCGGCCCTCGAGGTCGCCGATCACGTAGGCGTCCGAGGGGTCGCCGAACGGGGTCTCGAGCCGGCGCTCCTCGCGCACCTCGAGGCCCGCCATCTCGTAGAGGCCGCTGCCTCCGATCACACCGATTCGCACTTCACCCATGCTCTCCTCCGCGGACGGCCCGACGGCTCGCTGGTTCTCGGGGGGACGAGGCGCGGCACCGCGCCTCAGCTCCCGCGGGACTCTAGCACAGGGGTGCCCATCGCCCGGTCGACCGCGAGCGCCGTGGCGAGCGCGCGACGGGCCGCGGCGCCGTCCACGTAGCGGCCGCCGGCCTCCCCCCGGCAGGCGGCCACGAACGCCTCGAGCTCCCGCCGGAGCGGCTCGGCCTTCTCGACCGCGAGGTCCGCCGCCTCGATGTGCCGGCCTGCCTCGCCCGCGACCAGGCGGTAGCCCTTGATCTCCTGCTGGGTGTAGTCGAGCGAGTAGTAGGCGGAGGGGAGGAAGAGCCGGAGCTTGCGCGCGCGCTCGGCCGAGACCCGCGAGGCGGTGAGGTTCGCCACCGCGCCGGAGGCGAGAGCGACGCGCGCGTTGGCGATGTCGACGCGCTCGGAGAGCACGGCGATCCCGGTCGCCCGTACCTCGGTCACCTCCGAGGGGTCGAGGGCGTGGAGGATCTGCAGGTCGTGGATCATCAGATCGAGCACCACGTCCACGTCGAGGCTGCGCGGGGAGAAGACCCCGAGGCGCTGGGACTCGACGAAGCGGGGCGGCTGACCGAGATCGAGCAGCGCCTGGACCGCGGGGTTGAAGAACTCGACGTGTCCCACCGCCAGCACGCGGTCGCCGCGCGCCGCCAGGAGGGCGTCCGCTTCTTCGAGGCTGCCGGCGATCGGCTTCTCCACCATGAGGTGCAGACCGCGGCACAGGATCTCGGTGCCCAGACCCGCGTGGTCGACGGTCGGCACCGCGAGGACCACCGCCTCGCACTCGGCGAGCAGCGGCTCCGGCCCCGAAAAGTGCCGGCTCCCGAACTCCGCCGCCACTGCCTCGCCCACCTCGGACCGGCGGTCGTGGATCCCCACGAGCCGGGCGCCCGGCAGCGCGGAGAGGATCCTCGTGTGGTGGCGGCCGAGCGCGCCGATGCCGATCACCCCGACGGCGAGCGGCCTCACTCGGCGACCTCCTCGTCCCGTCCCGGGCGACCCGGGAGCGTGCGGCAGACGCCTCGCCGGCTGGCGCGGATCCAGTCGATCAGGTAGCGCACCTCGGGGTGCGCGGCGTGGTCGCGCTCCAGGATCTCGAGCGCGGCCGCCGAGGAGAGGTGCGAGCGCAGGTAAATGCGAAAGGCGGCGTCGAGGGCCGTGATCGCCGCCGCGTCGAGCCCCTTGCGCCGCAGGCCGATGCGGTTCAGGCCGTAGAACGCCGGGCGCATCCCCACCGTCTTGGCGAACGGCAGGGCGTCGGTGGTCAGCCTCGTGTAGCCGCCGATGTAAGCGTGCCGACCCACCCGGTTGAACTGGTGGACGGCGGAGAAGGCCCCGATCACCGCGTCGTCGCCCACCTCCACGTGGCCGGCGAGCGTGCCGCAGTTGGCGAAGATCACGCGGTCGCCGACCTGGCAGTCGTGCGCCACGTGGGCGTAGACCATGAAGAGGCCGTCGCTGCCGATGCGCGTGAGGCCGCCCCCCTTGGCGGTGCCGCGGTGCACCGTGCAGAACTCGCGGAAATGGTTGCGGTCGCCGATCTCGAGCGCCACCCGCTCGCCCTGGAACTTCAGGTCCTGCGGCGGGAAGCCGATCGCGGCGTGGGCCGAGATCCGGTTCTCGCGTCCGATCCGCGTCGGCCCCTGTACCTGGGCGCCGGCCCCGACCTCGGTGCCTTCCCCGATCTCGACCTCCGCGCCGATGACCGCGTGCGGGCCGATCTCGACTCCGTCGGCCAGCTCGGCCGACGGGTCCACCACGGCGGTGGGATGAATCCTCGCGCTCACGCTTCGGCCTCCGTAGCCTGTCGCTCGTCGAGAATCGTGGAGAGGAGCTCGGCCTCGGCGCAGAGACGGCCGTCGACCGTCACCCGGCCCGCGACGAGGCTGTGGGCGCGCCGGCGGCGCTTGACCTCGACCTCGATCCGCGCCTGGTCGCCCGGCACCACCGGGTGGCGGAAGCGCGCCCGGTCGATGCCGAGGAAGTAGAGCAGCTTGCCGTGCCGCTCCGGGTCCTCGTGCAGGAGCAGGATGCCCCCCGCCTGCGCCATCGCCTCCACGAGCAGCACTCCGGGCACGACCGGGTGCTGCGGGAAGTGGCCGAGGAAGAACTCCTCGTTGATGGTGAAGTTCTTGATCGCGACGATGCGGTGCCCGGGGTCCATCTCGAGCACCCGGTCGACGAGCAGGAACGGGTATCGATGCGGCAGGACCGACATCACCCACCGCACGTCCCAGAACTGCCCCCTCTCAGTCACTAGGCCCCTCCTCTCGCTCTCGTCCCAGCTGGCGCTCCAGGCGCCGCAGCCTCGCCGCCCAGTCCGCCAGCCGCCGGAGCAGCGCCTGCTGCCGTCGCCAGAGCGGCGCCGGCACGGCCGGGATGCCCGCCACGTCCTGGCCCGGCTCCACGTCCTTCATGACCGCGGACTTGGCCGACACCCGCGCACCGGCGCCCACGACGCGGTGGTCGGTGACCCCGGCCTGGCCCGCCAGCACCACCCCGTCGCCGAGGCGGGTGCTGCCGGCCACGCCGGCCTGGGCGCAGAGGATCGCGCCGCGGCCGACCGTCACGTTGTGCGCCACCTGCACGAGGTTGTCGATCTTCGCATGGGCGCCGATCGCAGTCACGCCGAGGGTGGCGCGGTCGACCGTGGTGTTCGCCCCGATCTCCACCTGTTCGCCGATCTCGACGTGGCCCACCTGCGGGATCTTGCGCGGCACTCCGCCCACCGGCCGATAGCCGAAGCCGTCGCTGCCGAGCACCGCCCCGGCGTGCACGATGCAGCCCGCGCCGATCCGCGTGCCGTCGTAGAGCACCGCGTGGGCATGGAGCAGGCAATCCTCCCCCACCTCGCAGGCGCGGCCCACCACGACGTGCGCATCGAGGATCGCGCCGGCCGCGATCCGGCTTCCGGCGCCCACCACCGCGAACGGGCCAACCTCGGCGCCGGGGTCGACGCTCGCCGCCGCGTCGACCACCGCGGTGGCATGAACTCCGGGCACCGCGCGGCGCGGCGGATGCATCCGCTCGAGGACCTCGCCGTAGGCCGCGCGCGGGTCGGCGACGACGATCTGCGCTCCCGCGAAGCCCTCCACCGGGGCGGCGACGAGGAGAGCTCCCGCCCGCGAGGCGCGGGCCGCCCCCTCGGCGCCGGCACCGGCGGCGAAGGCGAGGTCGCCGGGGCCCGCCTCGCCGAGGGGCCTGAGACCCTCGATCCCCGCCTCGCCGTCACCGAGCAACCTGCCGCCGACCCAGCCGGCGATCTCGGCGAGTCGGTGGGCCACTCGTCAGATCCCCTTCGCGGCGTCGAAGCGCTGGATGATGAGCGGCGTGATGTCCGCGGCCTCGTCCGCGTAGACGAGCCCACTCTGGAACTTGTTGAAGATCAGGGTGTAGCCGAACTCCTGACCGGCCTGCTCGATGATCGGCATCACCTTCCGCTCGACCTCCGCGAGGGCCGAGTCGCGGGCCTTGTTGATCTCGCGCTCCGCGTCGTCCTGGAAGCGTCGGAAGGCGATCAGCTTGTCCTCGAGCTGCTTCTCCAGCTCGGCGATCTTGTCGGCCGCGAGCGACAGCTGCCCCTCGTTGCGCTTCCGGCGCAGGGCCTCGATCTCGTCCTGCATCGTCTTGCCCTCGGCCACTTTCGCGTCCTGGAGGGTCTTGAGGCGGCCGAGCGCCTCCTTGCCGACGGCGGAGTCGGTCACCAGCCGCTGGACGTCGATCAGGGCGATCTTCATCGGGCGGTCGCCCCCCTGCGCCTGGGCGGGGGAGGTGGCGGCAACGCCGGCGACGAGCGCGGCGACCGCGGCGAGACGGGTGAAACGCGCGAAACTCATGGACGATCTCTCCTCTTTCCTGTGGTCACGACGAGCGCTCAGAACGTGGCGCCGATGCTGAACTGGAACGACTCGAAGCTGTCGTCCTCGAGCTCGTCGAGGTTGGAAGCGTAGATGAAGCGGAGGGGGGCGCCGAACACCGGCACGAAGATCCGCAGCTCGGCCCCGGCGCTCATGCGCAGGCCGCCGAGGTCGACCGACTGGTCTTCCGCGTAGACGGCACCGCCGTCGGCGAACAGGAGCACCCGGAACGGCCCGCTGAGCAGGAAGTGGTACTCGAGGTTCAGCTGCAGGAACTTGTTCCCGCCGAGCGGGAACCCCAGCTCGTCGTACCGCGTCTTGCCGTCCTTGTCGCGCGCCCAGATGGAGCGGAAGCGGAAGCCGCGCACGCTCGTCTCGCCGCCCAGGTAGTAGCTCTCGAGGAAGGAGAGCTCGCGTCCGTCGAAGGGCTCGACCCAGCCCGCCTCGACGTTGGTGGCGAGCACCATTCTCATCTGCTGGGCGTTGACCGGCTTGAACCAGGAGAACCCGACCTCCGGCCGGTAGAAGTAGCTGTCGCCGCCCAGGAAACCGCCGGCGTACTCGAACGAGGCCGAGAACCGCATGCCCCGGGTCGGCTCGGTGCGGCTGTCGCGACTCTCGTAGAGGTAGACCGGCCGCAGCGAGGAGTTGTCCAGCTGGAACCGCTGCTCGATGAGCTCGCCCTCGAAGTTGTAGGCGCTGCGCCGGTCGTCGAGCCGCGAGCGGTTGTAGCTCAGGCTGAGCTGGCTGAACAGGCCGAGGGAGCGGCCGTAGGAGATGATGCCACCGTCGCTCTGGCGCGCGTAGCTGTACCCGAGGAGGGGCTCGTAGTCGAGATCCGACTTGAACAGCTGGATGCCGATCGACTGCGGCTTGTCGAGGAACCAGGGCACGCCGTAGGAGACGTTGAACTCGTCCCGGTAACGGCCGGACTGGAACGCTGCCCCCAGGGTCTCGCCGCGTCCGAG
>JAHDVN010000078.1:0-3321 GCA_023384635.1 Thermoanaerobaculia bacterium | reverse complement strand
GAAGAAGCCGTCCACCTCGCTCCAGCCGCCCCCGATCTGCAGCTCGGTGCGGTCGGCCTCCTCTCCCTTGATGAGCAGGTCGACCGTCTTGTTCTCGGTGTCGAAATTGGCGAAGGAGACCGGCTCGTCCTCGTTGAGCTTGAAGTAGCCGAGCTGGTTGATCTTGAACAGGCTGTTCTTCACCGCCCCCATGTTGAGCACGGTGCCCTCGTGCACCCGGAACTCCCGGCGCAGGACCTTGTCGCGGGTGGTGGTGTTGCCCTCGAACTCCAGCCGGCCCACCTTGTACTGGTCGCCCTCCTGGATCCTGACCACCAGGTCGGCGACGTTCCCCTCGCGCTCCACCAGCTCCGGCTCCACCTGGGCGTAGATGTGACCGAAGTTGTTGTAGAGCTCGCGGATTCCCGTCACGGTCTCGTCGACCCCCTTCGCGCTCAGCCAGCCGCCGGGCCGCCGCCGGAAGCGGCGCAGGATCATCTCGTCGGAGAAGACCTTGTTGCCCTCGATCGAGATCTCGCCCAGACGCCAGCGCTCGCCCTCCTCGATCGGGATCTCGAGGAAGAGCCGCCGCTTCTGCTCCTTCGCGGTCCGCGCTCCCGGGTTCTTCGCTCGCACCTCGATCTTCGGCTCGCCGATGGCGACGTTCTTGTAGCCGGCGGCGCGGTAGACCTTGCGGAGGTTCTCGAGATCCTCCTGGAAGGTGGCCGGGTTGTAGATGTCGCGCTTGAGCAGGCGGATGATCGGCCCCGTCTCCTTGGTCTTCTTCATCGCCCAGCGCAGCCGCCACTCCCCGAAGACCTCGGCGCCCGGGAAGGAGATGTCCCGGATCCGCACCTGGTCGCCCTCGTCCACGCTGAAGACGAGACGGCGCTCGTTCGGCCCCAGCTCTTCGAGCCGGTGGCGCGCCTCGGCGAAGCGATAGCCCTTCTCGCGGTACATCTCCTCGATCGCCGCCTCGAGGCGCGCGATCTCGCCGAGGCTCACGCCCGACCCTTCGCGCACGTCGATCTGGTCCTTGGCGATCCGCTCGGTGATGTCCGAGCGGCTCACCTTCTTGAGCCCCTCGAAGTCGAGCGACCGCAGCGTCGGCCGCTCCACGACGCGAATCACCAGCCGGACCCCGGCGGCCTCTTCCTCGGCCCGCACCGAGATGTCGTCGATCAGCCGGCGTTCCCAGAGCAGCTTGATCGACCGGTCGAGCGCCTCCTCGTCGAACGGGCGCCCTTCGGTGAGGCCGAGGTAGTACTTGAGGGTCTCCGGCGGCAGGGCCCGCAGGCCCTCGAACTCGATCGCCACGATCGGGCGCTGCTCCGCCGCAGCGACGCCGGCGGACACGGCCCAGGCCGCGGCGAGGCAGACGGCCAGCAGCGGCCCGTGCCAGGTTCGTCTCATGACCTTTCGCTCCTCCCCCGGCCGCGGGCGCGCCGCTCCGGCCTGAGTTCCGGACTAAGCAAATCCGGTGCCACGCCCCGCCCCTTTCGCCCTCTCAACCCGCGGCCGGTTCGGGGGCGCGCAGCCGCGCCTCCAGGCGGAGCCCGTCGCCCGCCACGTCCACCGCGACCGACTCGATCTCCTCGCCGCGCCGCTGGATCAGGATCTCGGAGACCGGGTCCTGCACGTGCCGCTGGATGGTGCGCCGCAGCGGGCGGGCGCCGGTGGAGGGGTCGATCCCGGCGCGCGCCAGCAGCCACAGCTTCGCCGCCTCGGAGACCTCGACCCGCAGCTGGCGCTGCGCCAGCGTCTCGTTGACGTCGGCGAGCAGGATGTCCACGATCGCCCGCAGCTCCGCTTCGCCGAGCGGGCTGAAGACGATCACCTCGTCGATGCGGTTGATGAACTCGGGGCTGAAGGTCCGGCGCAGCTCGGCCAGGATCTCCTCCTCGATCCGCCGGTGCGCCTCCTCGCGGTCGCCGCCGACGAACCCCATCCGGCCACCCCGCACCACCAGCTTGCTGCCCACGTTCGAGGTCATGAGCACCAGGCAGTTGCGGAAGTCGACCTGGTTGCCGTAGGCATCGGTGAGCGTGCCGTCGTCGAGGATCTGGAGGAGGAGATTCGAGACGTCCGGATGCGCCTTCTCGATCTCGTCGAAGAGGATCACCGAGTAGGGCTGGCGGCGGATGCGCTCGGTGAGCTGCCCCCCCTCCTCGTGCCCCACGTAGCCGGGGGGCGAGCCGATCATCTTCGAGACCGCGTGCTTCTCCATGTACTCGGACATGTCGAAGCGCACCAGCGACGCCTGGCTGCCGAAGAGGAACTCGGCGAGTCGCCGCGCGACCTCCGTCTTGCCCACTCCCGAGGGACCGAGGAAGACGAACGACCCCACCGGCCGCTGGGGGTTGGCGACCCCGAGGCGCGAGCGGCGGATGGCGCGCGAGATCGCGGCAATGGCTCGGTCCTGGCCGACCACGCGCCGCTGCAGCGTCTCCTCCATGTGCAGGAGCTTCTCGGCCTCGTCGCGCTCGAGGTTGGCGAGCGGGATGCCGGTCCAGGAGGAGATCACCTCCTCGACGTCGCGGCGCGTGACCTCGAGCGGGCCCTCCTCCTCGAGCGTGTTGCCCATCCGCTCCAGGTCCTCCCGCAGCTCGATCTCCCGCTCCCGCAGCCGCACCGCGCGCTCGAACTCCTTCTCCGAGATGGCCGCCTTCATCTCCTTGACGACCTGCCGCACCTCCTGCTCGAGCTGCCGCAGGTTCTGGGTGTCACGGACCCGGCGCAGCTTCACCTTCGCCCCCGCCTCGTCGATCACGTCGATCGCCTTGTCGGGCTGGTGGCGGTCGGTGATGTAGCGGGAGGACTGGTAGATGGCGGTCTGCAGCGCCTCCTCCCGGTAGCGGACCTTGTGGAACGACTCGTAGCGGTCCTTGACCCCGGCGAGGATGCGGTAGGTCTCCTCGTTGGAGGGAGGGCTGACCTGGATGGCCTGGAAGCGCCGCAGCAGCGAGCGGTCCTTTTCGACGTACTTGCGGTACTCGTCGAGCGTGGTGGCGCCGATGCAGGCGATCTCGCCGCGCGAGAGCGCCGGCTTGAGGATGTTCGCCGCGTCGAGCGATCCCTCCGCCGAGCCGGCGCCGATCAGGGCGTGGATCTCGTCGATGAAGACGATGATCTCCTTGGCGTCGCGCAGCTCCTTCAGGATCCCCTTCAGGCGCTCCTCGAACTGGCCGCGGTACTTGGTTCCGGCAACGATCAGCGAGAGGTCGAGGGCCACCAGCCGCCGGTTCGCCAGCGAGACCGGGACCCGCCCCTCCACGATGCGCTGCGCCAGGCCCTCGACGATCGCGGTCTTGCCCACCCCCGGCTCGCCGAGGAGGATCGGGT
>JAHDVN010000555.1 GCA_023384635.1 Thermoanaerobaculia bacterium | reverse complement strand
GGGAGCGGCCTCCTCGGCGGCCGGGGGCGGCGCCACCGGCTCCTCCTGGGCGGCGACGGGGGACGCCGCGACCACGAGGAGCCACGCCAGCGCCGGAATCCAGAACGAGCGTCCGTTCACCGCGCCCTCCTCACCGGCCGCCCCGCCCGCCGCGGCCGCGCTGCTGCTGCGGCGGCGGCGCCGGGGGGGTCTCCTTGTAGATGAAGGTCTTCGCCACGAAGCTGGCGTTGATGGTGTGCGGACGCCGGCCCCGGTACGGCTTGATCTTGAGGTTCTCGATGTTGATGATCCGCGGGAACCGGCTCACGCGCTCGAAGAAGAGCGCCAGGCTGTGGTAGGTCCCGTCGAGCACCACGGTGATCGGCCACTCGCTGAAGAACTCCTGGTCCCGGAAGTTGCCCGGGGTGAAGCGCAGCAGGTCGAAGTTGCCGGCCTCGGTCAGCTGGCGGATGCGCCGCAGCAGGTCCTGGGTGTTGCGCCGCGCCGGCAGGATGCGCAGCAGCTTGTCGAGCTCGAGCTCGAGCCGGCGGACCTCCTCGCGGAACTGCGGCAGCTTGGCCGCCGCCGCACGTCCCTCCTGGATCTTGACCTGCAGCTCGGCGAGCTTCGTCTCCTTGGTGCGGATGTCGCTCTTCAGGGGCGTCAGCAGCTGCCAGTGGGCGACGAAGACGAGCGCGGCCGCGAGGACCAGGCCGATCGTGCCGCCGACGTACCACGGCTTCCCCTGCAGGCTGGTGTCGATCGCCATGGCGCCTCCCCCCTCAGCGCGCCGCGGGCGCCGCAGCGCCCGCCGCCTGGCCGCCGGCCGCGCTCTCGGCCGGCGGGGGCTTCAGCTGGAAGCCGAAGTTGATCGAGAAATCGTAGGCCGGCCCCTTCTGCTGCGTGTCGCGCAGGATCGGCTCCTGGAACTCCGGGACCCGGTCGAGATTCTCGAGGAAGTTGGCGACCGCGTTCGTGTTGAAGGCCTGGCCCTTGAGCGCCACGTTCGAGGCGGTGACGTCGAAGGCGGTGAGCCAGAGCAGCTCGGGGACGCTGCGCGAGACGTGGTCCATGATCTGGACCGGTCCCTTCTGGTTGAGCTTGAGCTGGTTGATGACCTCGATCTTGTGCTCGAGCTCCGCCTTCTTCGCCTTGTAGTCCTCGACCTCCTTGAGGACCTGCGCCAGCGCGTCGACCTCCTTCTGGGCGGCCGCGACCTGCTCCTCGGTCCGCTTCAACTCGCTCCGGAGGAGGAACCACCAGCCTCCCGCGACCAGCAGGCCGAGCAGCAGGCCGGCGACGAGCAGCGCCTGGCCGAGGTCCTTGATCCCCGTAGTGAGCTTGGGCGCCGCCTTGCGGGTGGCGACCGCCCTCTTCGTCTCGGCGATCAGGTTGATCTTGATCATCCCGCCTACCCTCCCACCTTGCGGACGGCCAGGCCGACCGCCACCGCCAGCATCGGCGAGATCGAGCTCAGCCAGGCGCGGTCGAAGTCCGACTCGCGATAGCTGACGCGCCGCAGGGGGTCCATCATCTCGACCGGAAGGCCGAAGCGGTCGCGCAGGACCTGCTGGAGGTTGGGGGTCAGCGCGCCACCGCCCGCGAGCACCAGCTCGTCGACCGGGCCCTCGCTGGAGGTGGCGGCGA
>JAHDVN010000077.1:4878-12155 GCA_023384635.1 Thermoanaerobaculia bacterium | reverse complement strand
GACTGGGTCGGACCCGGCCTCCCCGACCTCGACCGCGTCTACACCGAAGTCGACCGCGCCCGCTTCTTCGAGTTCTTCGACTCCGACCCGACGGGCGAGGAGGTGGGCCGGGTCGAGGGGTTCGAGCAGCCGTACGTCGACCAGCTGGTGCTCTCGCTCGAGAAGGCGTTCGGGGACACGAAGGTCGCCCTCACCTACGTGAACCGGGAGAACGGCGACATCGTCGCCCTCGTCGACCGCAACCTCCGGGACAACTACACCGCCTTCTACAACGTCGAGGTCGTCGACTTCCGCAGCGGCAACCCGCTGCTCGACGCCAACGGCAACCCGCTGGTGCTGCCGGTCCTCTACCTGCGCAACGACGACATCAAGCGTCGCGGCTCGGCGCCGGGCCTCACCCCCGCGCAGATCGCCGGACTGAACTACGACCCGGACTACGTGCTGACCAGCGAGCCGAGCGCGGTGCGCGAGTTCGACCAGCTCCAGCTCTCGGTCGACCACCGCGGCCGGCGCTGGCGCGCCAGCGCCTCGCTGGTGTGGACGGAGCTCACCGGCAACTTCTTCAGCGTGAGCGGCTACGACGACCCGTTCGGCACCGGCGCCGGCGCCTTCGTCGCGCTCAACGAGCAGACGAACTTCGACGGCCAGCTCGAGAACTACTCGGAGTGGGAGCTGAAGCTCCGGTTCTCCGGCGACCTCTTCTGGGGCCTGCGCGGCGGCCTGTTCGCCAACTTCACGCGCGGCGACTTCTACGCCCCCACCTACACCATCGACAACCGGAATCACGACTTCTTCGCCGCCGACGGCTCGTACTTCAACTTCCGCCTCATCAACGGCGTGAACGGCCAGCGGATCCTGCTCGAGGAGCGCGGCAGCCGGGAGTACGAGGACTACAGCGTGGTGGACGTCTACCTCGACCGGCCGTTCCGGATCGGCCCCACCGAGCTGGTGGTGAGCCTCGACGTCTTCAACCTCTTCGACGAGGACGCGGTCGTGAGCGTCAAGCAGTCCGTCAACGACCAGGTGGCCGGCGACCCGACGACCTCCTTTGGCGCGCCGCGGCTGCGCCAGGCGGCCCGCACCGTGCGGCTGGGTCTCACCCTCCGCTTCTAGCGGGTCCGCGCCCGCTTCCTCCGGCGCGGGGGCTCCCCACGGCCCCCGCGCCTCTTCGTCTTCAGCTCCCCAGCCGTTCCGCGATCGCCGCCACCGCCCGCCGCTCGCGCTCGGCCCAGTCGCCGGCGATCTCCACGACCGTCGCCCCGAGCTCGGAGAGCAGGCGCCGGAAGCGGGCGTGCTGCTCGGCGCGCGGGTCGGCGGCGGCCCGCTGCCGGGGCTCGGCCACCCAGGGGACGTCGGGCCGGTGGAGGAGGTAGAGGTCGGCCCGGGAGCTCGCGGCCGCCGCGCGGATCCAGGCCGGGCAGCTGCCGTAGTAGTGCTCGGCGTAGACCACGGTGCTCACCAGGTCGGTGTCGAGCACGAGCAGCCGGCCGGGCCGCTCCCGGGCCGCCGCCACCGCCGCCAGGTGGCCGCGCGCGATCGGCTCGACGTCCGCGGCGGTGAGCTCCCGGCCGGCCCGCGCGGCGTAGCGGCGCGCCTCCTCCTCCACCCAGGCGGCTGCGAAGCGAGCCGCCAGGCGCCGCGCCAGCGTGGTCTTGCCGGTGCACTCGGCGCCGGTGAGGACGACCGTGAGCGGGCCGCTCACGCGGCGCTCCCCGCGAGCGAGCGCCGCCACTCCCGCAGGCCGGCGACCGCCAGCGCGGTGAAGCCGGCGTAGAGGAGCGCCGTGAGGTGGAGCTCCTTGGCCACGTACATGCCGACGTAGACGACGTCGACGGCGATCCAGACCAGCCAGTTCTCGAGCCGCTTGCGCGCCTGGAGCCACTGCGCCGCGAGGCTGCCGGCGGTGAGCGCCGAGTCGAGGTAGGGGAAGGAGGCGTTCGTGCCGCGGTGGAGCAGGGTGCCGAGGAGCGCGGCTCCGGCCACCGCGAGGACGGCGAGCGCCAGCCGCTCGCGCCGCGGCGAGCGCGTGACCGCGAGCGGCCCGCGGTCCCGCCCGCCGTGGAGCCAGGCCCACCAGCCGTAGAGGCAGAGCGCGAAGTAGACGCCCTGGAGGCCGGCGTCGGCGTAGAGCCGGGCGCGGGCGAAGACGACCGCGAAGAGGGCGACGTTGACCAGCCCCACCGGCCAGCACCAGACGTTCTGGCGCACCGTGAGCCAGACGGCGACGACGCCGGTCAGAACGCCGAGGAGCTCGAGGGGATCCACGGGCGTCATGCTCTCACCAGCGCTGCAGAGGCGGCACTTGCACCGGCTCCCGAGGGCGGACAGGGCGGGGGGCGCTCCCGCGACGCTCAGAACGACAGCTCCAGCCCGAGCACGAAGTGGCGAGGGGCGAGCGGGTAGTAGTAGGGGACGCCGTCGAGCCGGTCGCCCGCGCTGCCGCGCACGAGGTAGGGGTAGCTGTAGCCCGAGGGCCAGGCCCGGCGCTCGTCGAGCAGGTTGTTCACCTGCAGGCGCAGCCTTGGCGCGCCGGTCCGGATCCAGCGCCCGGCGGCGAGCTCGGCAGTGAGATCGACCATCGTGTACGCCGCGGTGGCGAGCCGTGAGTCGCCGGTGTTGTCGAGCTGCGCCGGCCCGGTGTGGCGGCCGGCCAGCTCGAGGCGCAGGTCGTCGGTCGCGCGCCACGCCGCCGAGGCGAAGAAAACCCGCTCCGGCGAGAGCGACGGGCGCGTGTCGCGGAAGGTCACGGTCTCGCTGCCGACCCAATCTCCCGCCTCGTCGTAGACGTCCAGCACCTGCGTCCAGCGGGCGATCCGGTTGCGCGCCAGGTTCGCCGCGGCGCGCACCTCCCAGCGCGCGTGCGGGCGCCAGCTCCCCTCGAGCTCGACGCCGCGCCGGTAGCTCTCCGGCAGATTCCTCCGGATCGCGTAGCCGAGCTCCGACTGCTCGCCGGTAGCCGCGATCTCGTCCTCGAACTCCATGGCGTAGAGGTTCACCGCCAGCGCGCCGCGCCTCCCGCGCCAGTCGGCGCCGAGCTCGACGTTGACCATCCTCTCCGGCCGCACCGCCTCCAGGTCCACCGGTGCGGTGATGTCGTCCTCCCCCTCCAGCAGGTCGTTGCGCGCCGGCTCGCGCCCCGCGCGGCCGAGCGCCGCGTAGAGCGAGAGCCGCTCGCTCGCCGCGAAGCGCAGCCCGAGCTTCGGGTTGAAGAAGGTCCAGGCGACCGGCCCGAGATCGACGCTCCCCTCGTAGCGGAACTCCGCCCGGCGCAGCTGCAGGTCGGCGAAGAGGTGCCAGCGCTCGCCCAGGTCGCGTCCGAGCTTGGCGAAGCCCGAGAGCTCCTGCTTGTGGCCGGTGTTGCGGTAGGTGTCGGCGCCCGCGAACGACGAGAAGTGATCGCGCGCGAAGCGGTAGCCGTGCAGGCCGGTGGCGAGCTGCCAGCCGTCGCCACGGAGGTTGCCGGTCACGAGCGCGCCCACCGTGCCGCCGTCGATGCCGTAGCGCCGCCGCCCCTCCTTCGCCCCGGGATCGTCGAAGAGGAAGAGCGCCCCCTGCGCGCCGTGGTAGTAGAGCTGCGCCCCGACCTGTCCCCGCTCTCCGGCCGGCCGCGAGAGCTGGACGTAGAAGAGGTCCTGGCCGAAGGCGTCGGTCTCCTCCGGCTGCATCGGGTTGAAACGCGGGTTCTCCTCGAGCAGCCAGGGCTCGACGGCGTAGAAGGCGAGCGAGCTGCGCTCGCGGCCGGAGAAGCCGAAGAAACGGACGTAGGTCTCCTCGCCGCGCCAGTCGCCGCCGAGGAAGGCGGTGCGCTGGCGGATCCCCGCGTGCTCCCGGTAGCCGTCGCTCTCCTGGTGGGAGTAGCGCCCGTAGAGCGCGAGGCCGGAGGGGAGCCGCCCGCTCTCGTAGCGCACGCTGGCGCGCTCGGTGCCGTACGAGCCGCCAGCGAGCTCCACGCCGAGCTCCCGCTCCTCGGAGAGGTCCACGCTCCCGAAGTGGATCGCGCCGCCGTAGGCCGCCGAGCCCACCGAGCTCGTGCCGACCCCGCGCTGGATCTCGACCGAGCCCACTGCGCTCGCGAAGTCGCCGAAGTTCGCGAAGTAGACCGCCGACTCCTCGGGGTCGTTGAGCGGCACGCCGTCGAAGGTCATGTTGATCCGCGTCTGCGTGATGCCGCGCAGCGAGAAGTACGAGTAGCCCGCGCCGAGCGCGAGACCGGTCTCCGAGTAGCTCGCGACCGCCGGCGTGGTGGCGAGCAGGAACGGCATCTCCTGGCCGTAGCGGAGCTCCTCGATCCGCTCGGGAGCGAGGGTCGAGGCAGTGACCGGCGTCTCGTCGCCGGCGCGCAGGGCCTCGACGTCCACCCTGTCGGAGAACTCCTCGGCCGGTACCAGCACGAGCAGGAGCGTCGGCGGCTCCCCGCCCGCCGCCAGCGCGAGCGCGCGGACGGCCGGGCGATGGCCGGCGGCGCGGACCACGAGCCGGTGGCTCCCTGGCGGGAGGGCGAGCCGGAAGGCGCCGCCGGCGTCGCTCTCGCCGGCCGACCGCCCGTCCACCTCGAGTCGCGCTCCGGCGACCGGCAGCCCCGCTGCGTCGAGCACCTGGCCGGTCACGGCGAGCAACGGCGTCTGCACCGCCCGCGCGACGGACGGCAGCAGCGGGAAGAGGAAGAGCGCCCCCGCGAGGGCGCCGGTGAGCTGGATTCGGTGCTTCATGGTCGCCTCCCTCCCGCCCTTCGCGGGCGGGCACGTCGGAAGCGGAACCTCGGGACGGGAGATCGACTCCTGCGGCGGGACCTGCTGGCTGCCTTCCCTACGCCGGTATCAACCGGATCAGGTTCGGAGGGTGTGATCTCAGGCCCTCTCGGGCCACCCCTAGGCTCCGTCGGGATCAGTTTCTCTCGCGCCGCGCGCGGCGTCAACTCTCCCGGCGCCGCGGCCGGCCGGAACGAAAGCGGCGGGCCGGGTCTACCCGGCCCGCCGCGGTGCGGCTGCGCGGTCCGATCGTCGCTACGCGACGCGACGCCGCGCGCGCAGCAGCCAGAAGGCCGCCAGCACGAGCATCGCCACCAGCCCCGCGAGACCCGCCGGCGAGAGCGTCGGAATCTCCAGCACCGACTGCAGGTCGAGCACCGTCACCGTCGCCGTCGCCGTCGCCTGAGCCGACGGGCCGCCGGTGACGGAGGCCGTCCAGGTCGCCACGTTGGTGGTCGTGGTGTTCATCACCGCCGGGATGCTCAGGCCGGCCGCCACCGTGCTCACGCTGGCTCCCGGCGCCAGCGCGTAGCCGAGCCCGCTGAAGATCGTGCCCAGCTGGTCGTCGACGAGGGTGTGCAGGTCGAAGGCCACGTCGCCGCCGTTGGTCACCGTGTAGCAGTAGTAGACCGTGGTCCCCGGCGGCACGGTGATCGCGCTCGTCGCCGCGCAGACTCCGGACTCGGTGCCGACCGTCTTGGTCACCGAGATCGCGGGCTGCCCCGCGAGCACCTCGAGGCTGACCGGCACGGGCACGATGGCCGTGCCGTTGCCGGGCCCCGCGTCCGGGTCGTCGCTGAGGACGCAGAGCTGGGCCTCGTAGGTGCCGGGCGCGAGGCCGGTCGAGTCGAAGGTGACGGTGACCGGCGACGTGCCGGCCGGCGCGGTCGTCCCGCTCGTCGGGCTCGCCGAGAGCCAGGGCGCATCGGTCGGGATGCAGAGGCCGACGGTCTGGGTCGCGCCCTCGAACTCGCCCTGCGGGCTGCTGGTCGCCAGCGCCGTGACCGCGCCGGTCGTGAGGTTCACCGTGCCGTAGACGTTCGCACCGCTCCCGATGTAGAGGAAGATGTAGAGCGTCCCGTCCTCGTTGTCGAAGTCCATCCCCTGCGCGTAGTTGGCGGCGAACCCGGTCGCCCCGATCAGGGTGGCGGCACCGGTCGCGGTGTTGATCGAGTAGATCGAGTCGGTGGTGATGTCGTGCCCGTACATCTGACCGAGGGAGTTGATCGCGATATCGATCATGGTCCCGCCGGCGCCGAACGGACCGACGAGCGCACTGGCCCCGGTTGCCGGGTCGATCGTGAACAGGTCCGTCGCAGTAGACGCCCAGAAGACCCCGCTCACCGGGTCGATCGTCAGACCGGTCCAGTTCGCCGCGCCCCCGCCCGGCGGGCAGGCGACGACCGCGGTGTAGGTGCCGGTGGCGAGGTCGATGGTACCCAGCGTGTCGGTGGTGTCGTTGAGCGCCCACAGGATCGTCGCCGTGGGATCGAAGTCCATCCCGTAGTAGGCGTTGGTCGAGGTGCCGACCACCGTCTGGCCGGTGAAGTTGTTGAGCGCGAAGCTCACGAAGTTGTCGGAGATGTAGCCGATGTCCTGGGCGAAGCCGGTGCTCGTCGGCGCGTCCGGCACGCCGGCCGACGGCCGCGGCACCGCGGTGCCGCAGTGCTCGGCCCACCCCTGCGGCTCTCGCCCGGCATAGTTCACGTAGAGCGGGCAGTCGGCGGCGGAGGTGACGACCGGGTACTGCTTGGCGGGCCCCACCACCGGGGGCACGGCGGGCGTCGTGGCGGGACGCGCCGAGGACTCGACCACCTCCCAGTTGAGATCGGCTTGCCCGACGTTGCCGATGGTGAGCGTCTGGCCGGTCTGGAGGTTCGCGTACAGGCTGGCGGCGAGCGTGAGCGGGCTCACGTCGATGTCCGGCATCGCGACGGCGTTGACCGTGGCCGTGGCCGTCGCCTCCGCCGGCGCGCCGGCCGCGGTGTTGCCCGTCCACGTCCCCACGTTCGTCGTCGTCGTGTTGATCACCGCCGGGATGCTCAGGCCGGCCGCCACCGTGTCGATCGAGGCGCCGGGAGCCAGCGAGTAGGCCAGGCCGCTGAAGATCGTGCCGAGCTGGTCGTCGACCAGGGTGTGGGTGGTGAGCGTCTCGGTGCCGGTGTTCGTCGCCGTGTAGCAGTAGTAGACGGTCGTCCCCGGGTTGACGGTGATCGTGCTCGTGGTGGCGCAGACCCCGGGGGTCGTGCCCACCGTCTTGACGAGCGAGAGACCGGGTCCGACCAGACCGTTGCAGACGCCGGCGAGCGTGTGGCAGCTGCTGTCGGTGCCACAGGCCGGCGGAGCGCTCACGTTCACCTGCACCCGGTAGGTGCCCGAGGTCGGGGCGGTGACCGTGACCGGGCTGGAGCCGAAGCCGACCGGAGTCAGGGTGGCGTTGTCGAGGATCGTCAGGTAGTTCCCGGTCCCGCCCGTCCCGGTGAAGGTGTAGGAGTAGCCCGCTTCGATGCCGTTGGCCAGGGAGTACTC
>JAHDVN010000077.1:0-4868 GCA_023384635.1 Thermoanaerobaculia bacterium | reverse complement strand
ACTCGCCCGCGAAGGCGCAGGTCGTGAAGGTGACCGCCGCTGCCGGGCAGCCCGCGAGGCTGCCGGAACCGTACTGGCTGCTGCTCGGAGGACATTGCGCCGGCAGCACGGCGGCTCCCAGCAGCGTGAGACCCAAGGCGAGACTGCCCACCAGCAACGCTCTTGCCCCAACAACGATCCGCATTCCGTGCCTCCCTTTCGAGATCGTCCGCCCTCGGGGACGGGGTTCCAGATCAAGACTCTGAGACTCCGAGTTTACACCCGGACACCCGCCCCGTCACCGGACCGAAGCCCGTCTCCGCTCCCCGCCGGCGGGCAGCGACCCGCGGTAGGCGCCGGCGACGCCGGTCTTCCCTACAATCCCCCCATGCGCAGCGCGCTCGTCGCCCTGCTCCTCCCGCTCGCTCTTCTCGTCTCGCTTCCGGCCGCCGCGGAGGATCCGCCGCTACCGCTTCCGGTTTCGGACCCGGTCCCGGCCGAGCGGCCGCGCGTCGCGCTCGTGCTGTCGGGCGGCGGGGCGCGCGGGGCGGCCCACGTGGGGGTGATCGAGGTGCTCGAGGAGCTGCGGGTGCCGGTCGACCTCGTGGTCGGCACCTCGATGGGGGCCGTGGTCGGGGCGCTCTGGGCCTCGGGGCTCGACGCCGCGGACCTGAAGCGGATCCTCGCCGAGACCGACTGGCGGGAGGCGTTCAGCGACCGCACGCCGCGCCAGCACCTCGCCTTCCGCCGCAAGCAGGACGACGACAGCCTGCTGATGAAGGTGCGGCTCGGCGTCCAGGGCAAGCGGATCCGGATGCCGCTCGGGGCGCTCCAGGGGCAGCGCCTCGAGCTCGTCTTCCGCCGCCTGACCGCGCACGTGGCCACCGTCGACGACTTCGACCGGCTGCCGATCCCGTTCCGCGCCGTGGCGACGGACATCGTCAGCGGCGAGAAGGTGGTGCTCGCGGGCGGCGACCTCGTGACCGCCATCCGCGCCAGCCTCGCGGTGCCCGGCGCTTTCGCCCCTGTCGAGTACCAGGACCGCCTGCTCGTCGACGGCGGGCTCGCCGACAACCTGCCGGTCGACGTCGCCCGCGCCTGGGGCGCGGAGGTGGTGATCGCGGTCGACATCTCCGCCCAGCCGCTGCCGCGCGAGAAGCTGCTGAGCGCGCTCCAGATCGGCGACCAGATGCTCACCATCCTGATGCGCCGCGACACCGAGCGGCAGCTCACGGAGCTCGGGGCCCGCGACATCGCGATCCTCCCCGACATGGGGGAGATGACCTCGGTCGACTTCTCAGCCGCCGCCGACGCCGTGGCGCGCGGCGAGCGGGCGGCGCGGGAGGTGGCCGGCCGCCTCGCCGCGCTCTCGCTGCCCCCCGACCGCTGGGCGCGCTGGCAGGAGCGCCACACGCAGCGGCCCGCCGCCGCGCCGGACGTCGAGGAGGTGCGGATCGGTCACGACACCCGCCTGGCGACGTCGATCCTCACCGCCCGGCTCGAGACGCGGCCCGGCCGGCCGCTCGACACCGCCGCGCTCGAGCGCGACCTCGCCCGGCTCTACGGCACGGAGCTCTTCGAGAAGGTGGGCTACGAGCTGCTGCCGGGCGAGGCGGGGGGCGTGGTGCTCGACATCGAGGCCCGGCGCAAGCGCTGGGGGACGAGCTATCTGCGCTTCGGCCTGGGGCTCGCCGACGACCTCGAAGGGGACACCCAGTGGAGCCTCGGCGCCCGGCTCAACCTGCTCGAGCTCACGCCGCGCGGCGCCGAGCTGCGCACCGACCTCCGGATCGGCGAGGAGCAGCTGCTCGGCTCCGAGCTCTATCTCCCCTTCGGCGGCGCGGGCCTCTTCTTCGCCCCCCGCCTGGGCTACGCGCGGCAGGACGTGCCGCTCGTCGTCGACGGCGACGTCGTCTCCCGCTACCGGCGCGAGGCCTTCGGCGCCGCCCTCGACCTCGGCCGCAGCCTCGGCGACTGGGGCGAGCTGCGGCTCGGCCTGGAGCGCGACTGGGGGACGCTGCGCCTCCAGACCGGCAGCCGGAGCGGGCAACCCCTCGACTTCGACGAGGGGAAGGTCTACTTGCGGCTCTTCGGCGACACGCTCGACTCGGTCGCCTACCCGACCTCCGGCCACGCCCTCTTCGTCGAGGTGGCCCACGCCGACGAGGCGCTCGGCGCCGACGGCGACTACGACCTGCTCGCCGGGCGCTGGCAGGGGGCGCAGAGCTGGGGCCGGCACACCCTCGTCGCCGCGCTCGAGGGCGCCACCGTGCTCTCCGACCTCGGCCCGCGCGAGCCGTTCCGGCTCGGCGGCTTCCTGCGCCTCTCGGGCACGGTGCCCGACGGCCTCTTCGGCCGCCATCTCGGCCTCGCGCGGCTGGTCTACAAGCGCCGGCTCGGCGGCGGGCTCGGGCGGCTGGTGGACGCCCCGCTCTACCTCGGCGGCTCGCTCGAGGCGGGCAACGTCTGGGAGCGGCGCTCCGCCGCCGATCTCGACACCTTGCGCTTCGCCGGCTCGGTCTTCGTCGGCCTCGACAGCGCGCTCGGCCCCGCCACCTTCGCCTGGGGCCGCACCGACGACGGCGAGGACCGCTGGTACTTCTACCTCGGCCGGGCCTTCTGAGGATCGATCGAAACGAGACGGCGGGCCGGGTTCCCCCGGCCCGCCGCGGTGAAGCCGCGCTGCGCTCCCGCCCCTAGGCGGTGCGCCGCCGCGCGCCGAGCAGCCAGAACGCCGCCAGCGCGAGCAAGGCCACGAGCCCCGCGAGGCCCGCCGCCGAGAGGGTCGGGATCTCGAGCACCGACTGCTGGTCGAGCACCGTCACCGTCGCCGTCGCCGTCCCCTCCGACGACACGCCGGAGGTGGTGCTGGCCGTCCAGGTCGCCACGTTCGTGGTGGTGACGTTCATCACCGCAGAGACGGTCACGCCCGCCGCCACCGTGTTCACGCTGCTGCCCGGCGTCAGGGCGTAGTTCAGGCCGCTGAAGATCGTCCCCAGCTGGTCGTCCACCAGGGTGTGGAGGTCGAGCGTCACGCTGCCGGTGTTGGTCACCGCGTAGCAGTAGTAGACCGTGGTCCCCGGCGCCACCGTGATGGCGCTCGTCGCCGCGCAGACCCCCGGCGTGGTGCCCACGGTCTTCGCGACCGCGATCGAGAGCGTGCCCTCGATCACGTCGAGCGTCGCCGGCACGATCACGAGGCCCGTGCCGTTGCCCGGCGCAACGTCCGGGTCGTTGCTGGTCAGGCAGAGACGCGCCGTGTAGGTGCCGAGCGCGAGCCCCGTGGAGTCGAAGCCGACGCTGACGGCCGTGCTCGTGCCCCCGCCATTGGTCCCGCTCACCGGGTTCGCGGAGAGCCACGGCACGTCGGACGGCGCCGAGCAGTCCGCGAGCCCCTCGATCACGAACGGGAGGCCCTGGGGAGCGGCCGCCGTGCCCGTGTCGACGAGGTTCGCCCAGCCGGTCGAGGTGAACTGGCGGGCGTTGCCGGTCGTGGCCTGGCCCAGGATCGAGATCGGGGGCACCCACGGGCCAGAGGCCAGCGTACCGTTGAGCTGCCAGTCGACCCAGTAGGTTCCCGGCGGCAGGAAGGTGTTCACCGTGCCGACCGCGGTCATGATCGGCCGCGTGGAGTCGAGGAGGTTCGTGTCGATCGACCGGTAGATGTTCGACCACGTCGTCGAGGCGAGCCGGTTCGTGGTCGTGTCGCCGAAGACCACCGCGCTGCCGGCAGCTCCCGGCACGCCGTTCCAGATCTGGAAGTTCAGGCCGTTGATGGTGGAGGTGGTCGTCGATCCGGTTTGGTAAGTGAAGAAGGTCATCGTCTGCACCAGCCAGCCGCTGCCCGTCACGGTGAAGTCCTCGGCCACCCGGTTGCCGGCGGTCTGCTGCGCTCCGGCGCCGTAGGTGTTCAGTCCGATCGCCGTCTGCAGGGCGCTGGCGTCGGCCCCGCCGGCGCCGCCGCCCGGATGGGTCACGAGCGGGCCGTTGTCGTAGAGGATCGCCTCCGGCGCGCGCCACGGGCTCGGCGCCGGGAACGGACCCTCCGGCACCTCGCCCTTGAGATCGGACGGGTCCATGCGGTCGAAGGCCACGGCGGCATCGCCGGCCGGCAGCGGCGCCGGCACGCGCGCGACCGGCTCCTCGGCGAGCGCCCAGACGAGGTCGCCCTGGCCGGTGTTGGCTACCGTCAGGTTCTGGCTGACGAAGGTGTTCGCGTTCTGCGCGCTCACGAGCGCCAGCGGGCTCACGTCGACGTTCGGCGTCTGCACGGTGACGGTGGCGGTGTCCGTCGCCGAGGCGCTCAGCGGCGTGGTCGGCGCGAAGAGGATCGCCTGGCCGTTCTGGATCACCGGCTGGTTGAACGAGACCTGCAGCGCGGCGGTGGCGTCGCGGTTGATGCCGACCGTGGCGCCGGCGCCGTTGTTGTAGGAGGCGTTGCCGAAATCGACGTCGGCGTACTGGAAGCGGATCTCGTTCGTGGTCTCGTAGAGCAGCACCTCGAAGGTCGCCGAACCGACGTTGCTGTAGTGCGGCCGGCTGTACCACTCGACGATCGCCACCCGGTTCGGCGCCGCGCCCTGGACCTCCCAGTAGACGTCGCCGGTGTCGGAGTCGATGTCGTCCCAGAACGGCAGGATGGCGAAAGCAGGGGTGGCTACCGGAAGCGCGACGTTGCCAGTCCCGACATCGCCCGTCGTGGCGTTGAAGAGGATGCCGCCGTTGTTTCCGACGCGGAGATTGCTGGAGGTGACGCCGTAGAAGGTGAACGAGAACGGCAGCGTGATGTTCGCCTCCCCGTCGTCGGCGAGCCCCAGAGGGGCGCCCGTGGTGTTGATCGGGATGTAGCTGTAGGTCGCCGCGGTGTTTACCGTGTAGCCGCCGAGCGC
>JAHDVN010000554.1 GCA_023384635.1 Thermoanaerobaculia bacterium | reverse complement strand
CTCCCGCGTTCGTCGATCCCGTCGCTCCGGGGTACGTCGCTCCGCCCGGGTACCCACGCCCCGTTACGTCGATCGACCCGCCCTCTTCGATCGTCAGCGTCCCGCTCACCTTCAGCTCGAGAACGCCGGCTTCCGTCGCCGTCGAAGCCGCGTGTGTAAGGGTCGCTCCCGCCTTCACGGTCAGCTCCGTAGACGTGATCCGATCTACCGTCACGGTGGCGTTGATCGTCGTCGTCCCTGCCCTGATCAGGTCATCGTTCCTCAGGATCGACTCGCCTCCCAGCTCCACCGCGTCGAATCGGTAGACGCCCTGCCACAGGTCGCCCGGCTGGAGCGCGATCGTCTCCGTGCCATTGGGTTCCAGCGTCACCGTCCGGTCCGAGATCGTCCCGACCCGCCAGCTGCCGAGGAGGCTCCCCTCGCGCCGGACCTCGACCCAGTGCCCCGCGAAGTACGCCGGGATCGATTCCGCGCGGTTCGTCACCAGCGTCGCTCCCGCCGTCCCGGCCTGAGCGACTCCCGTCCCAAGGCTCGGCAGCACCGTCGCCTGCCCGACCGTCCCGCCGTTGTCCACCCGCAGCGTCCCGAATGCCTGCCCCGGCCCCTTCAGGAACACGGTCCCCGCTCCGCCGTTCTCGGCCGCGCTGCGGCCTCCGATGCTTCGCGCGTTCGTACGCGTCAGCACCGTCCCCGTCGCCGCCCCGTACTCGATCGCCACCGCGCCGCCACCGCCCTGCCGGTAGCTCGCCCCGCCTGCCGCCTCGATCAGCCCGTCTCCCGAGACCGTCCCCGCCGTGATCCAGATCGAGCCACCGGCCCCCGCTCCATGGTCGCCACCCCCGCCGTTCGCCACGATCCGCGCCGTCGCCCCTCCAAGCACCACCGACCCCGCCTCGATACGGACGACCCCGCCTCCCGCCTTCCTGTAGTTCTCCCAGCCTCCGCTCCCTGCCTCCCGCGGTCGCTCCACGCTCCCGTACGTCCCTGCCTTCGCCGCGCTTCCCGAAACCCCTCCCGTCCCGAGGTGGCTCCCTCCCGCGTTCGTCGATCCCGTCGCTCCGGGGTACGTCGCTCCGCCCGGGTACCCACGCCCCGTTACGTCGATCGACCCGCCCTCTTCGATCGTCAGCGTCCCGCTCACCTTCAGCTCGAGAACGCCGGCCTCCGTCGCCGTCGAAGCCGCGTGCGTAAGGGTCGCTCCCGCCTGCACGGTCAGGGCGGTCGAAGTGATCCCCGGTATCGACACGTTCCCGGTCACCATCACCGTCTCGGCAGTCAACGGCACGGTGATCTCCGTGTAATTCCCCGGTGTGGTCGGCCCGCTCAGCGTGATCTCGACGATTCGCACCGGATCGTCGCTGGAGAGACCGGCGCCTCCGCGGACCTCTACCGAGTCGTACCGGTAGACACCCTGCCAGGCGTCACCCGGCTGGAGCGCGATCGTCTCCGTGCCATTGGGTTCCAGCGTCACCGTCCGGTCCGAGATCGTCCCGACCCGCCAGCTGCCGAGGAGGCTCCCCTCGCGCCGGACCTCGACCCAGTGCCCCGCGAAGTACGCCGGGATCGATTCCGCGCGGTTCGTCACCAGCGTCGCTCCCGCCGTCCCGGCCTGAGCGACTCCCGTCCCAA
>JAHDVN010000553.1 GCA_023384635.1 Thermoanaerobaculia bacterium | reverse complement strand
CAAGTGGTACTCGCCGCGGGGCGGACACGCGGACTGCACGACGGCGACGAGGTCGGGGAGATCGTGGTCACGCAGGGCGCGCAGGATCACCGGCTCCCTCTCCTCCTCGGCCGCGACGCGTTCGACCACCGGCTCGACGTGCGAAGGGCTCTGCCGCAGCCCGCTTCGGTGCTCGCCGGCCTTCCGTGGCACTCGGACATGCTGGTCTGCCGGCGTCTTCCTCTCCCGCCGGACATATCGGCGCCAGCCGCCCTCCGCCTCGTGGTGCCGAAGGGCGGCCGGGAGGACGGTCCCTGTCTCGTCCTCTTCGCGCTCGTCCTCGAAGGCCGCGCCGCGGGACCCCAACCGGCGGGTGCAGGCGGCCGCTGACCTTCCCCGAACTTGGGCGACTCCACCTCTCGCGACGGCCGCCGGCGAGCGGGCGTTGCACTCAGCGCCGCGGGGCGCCTCGGCCGTGCCGAGTGGCTAGGAGTTCTGGAGCAGTCCCCGCGCCGCGGCGAGGTCGGCGGGGCGGACGGCGTGCGTGCTGCCGGGCGCGAGGCGCAGGTCGACGCGGGCGCCGAGGGCGGTGAGGTGCTCGGCGGCGGCGCGCAGGTGGTCGCCGGGCACGTGGGGGTCGCGCTCGACGCCGGCGACGAGCGCCGGGGTGCCGGCGAGGGAGCCGGTCGCGGCCGCGCGCGGCTCGCCGGGGGGCCGATCAGGGCGCCGGAGAAGGCGAGGAGCGCGGCGTAGCGGCGGGGCTCGCGCGCCGCCCGCTCGAGCGCCAGGCAGGCGCCCTGGGAAAAGCCGACGAGCGCCACGCGCTCCGGCAGAAGACCGCCTTCGCCGAGCACGGCGAGGATCTCGGCGAGGACCGCGAGCGCCGAGGAGAGCCCGGGCTCGTTGGCGGCGAGCGGGGCGAGGAAGCGCTGCGGGTACCAGCTCCCGCCGGCCGCCTGGGGGGCGACGAGCGCCCAGCCCGGCGGTGCCAGCGCCGCGCCGAGGTCGAGGATGTCGAGGGCCGAGGCCCCGCGGCCGTGGGCGAGCACCAGCGCCCCCCGCGCCCGCGCGAGCGGCGACCCGGCCACGAGCACCGGCTGCCCGCCGTGCGGCCCCTCCACCCCCAGGTGCCAGCCGATTCCCGGCCCGGCGAGGGCCACCGTCTGGGCCCTCACCGCACGCACCGCCGGCCGCCGCCCTCAGGCGGGAGATTCACGGCGGCGAGATCCCGGACCCACGGCACCCCCACGGTGGGATCTCCAACGGCCGCGAGGCCGCCGCCTATTCCCGCGGGCTCTTCGCCGGTCCGTCCGGCGGCTCGGCTCCCAGCCGCGGTGGCCTAGAGCAGGCAGATGTCCGCCATGCGCCCGGCCGCACCCACCTGCCCGCTGCCGCCGGGGGACGTCCCGCCGGGACCGCCCGCGCCGGCCGCGCCGCCCTGGAAGATCGCTCCGGAGGCCGCGAGCGATCCCCCCTGGCGCAGGATGCCGCAGGCGTCTCCGCCCGCCCCGCCGCCGCCGCCGCCGGAGTGGCCGCCCCGGCCGCCGGGACCGCCCGCGCCGCCCGTCGCGGTGTTCGGGACCGCCCCTCCGCCGAGCCCGCCGCCGCCCCCCGGCGGGCCCCCGGCCCCCCCCCCCCCGGCGCCGCCCGGGC
>JAHDVN010000552.1 GCA_023384635.1 Thermoanaerobaculia bacterium | reverse complement strand
CCCGCGCCGGGGGGGGGGCGGTGCCCCGCCCCCGGCCGGGCGGGCGCGGGCGCGGCCCGCCCCTTCCCGGTCCCCCCCGGGGGGGGGCGGAGCACCGCCTTCTCGCCCACCAGGCGGGTGATCCGCCGGCCGGCCGCGAGCTCGCCGTAGCCGACCCGGCGCGAGGGGTCCCCCTCGACGCTCACCACGCCGTCCGCCACCGTGAGCCGCGCGCGCGGCACGCCCAGCCGCTCGGCGGCGAGCCTCAGGAGCACGGCGCGCGCCTCGGCGGCGGCGGCGCGCACCGCCGGCCCGAACATGCGGGTGGTGAGGGAGCCCCAGGTGCCGGCGTCCCACGGGCAGAGATCCGTGTCGCCCATCACCATGGTGATCGCGTCGAGTGCCACGCCGAGCTCCTCGGCGGCCATCTGCGCCAGCGAGGTGTGCACTCCCTGCCCCATCTCGATCTTGCCGGAGAAGAGCGTCACCCGGCCGTCGGCGTCGATGCGCAGGTAGGCGTTGGGATCCTCGGGATAGCCGCGGCGCTGCGCGAGCAGCCCGGACGGGCGGCCGGTCACGAGCACCAGGATGCCGCCGCCGAGCAGCCGGCAGAAGGAGCGCCGGTCGAAGCCGGTCCCGGCGGGGGAGTCCGCGGAGGGAGCGGGAGTCTGGAGCGGCGAGCGCGGGCGGGTCATGCCGCACCCCCCTTCTTCGCCGCCGCCTCGATCGCGGCCAGGATCCGCGGGTGGGCGCCGCAGCGGCAGAGGTTCTCCTCCATCGCGGCGACGATCTGCTCGCGGGTGGGCGTGGGCCGCGCGCCGAGGAGCGCCCAGGCGTTCATCACCATCCCCGGCGTGCAGTAGCCGCACTGCAGGGCGCCGTGGTCGAGGAACGCCTGCTGGAGCGGGTGGAGCCGCCCGTCCCGCTCGAGCCCCTCGATCGTCGTCACCTCCTTGCCCTGCACCGCGGTGAGCGGGGTCACGCAGGAGCGGACTGCCTTGCCGTCGACGCCCACGGTGCACGAGCCGCAGACTCCTTCGCCGCAGCCGTACTTCGTGCCGGTGAGGCCGAAGTCGGTGCGCAGCGCCCAGAGCAGGGTGCGGGTGCCGTCGTCCTGGATCGTCACCGGTTTCCCGTTCAGGCGAAAGGCGAGGCGCTGCTTCATATCGTTGCTCCCCTGGTCGTGGACGCCTGGCACCGGGAGCCGAACCGGCGCCATTCCCGGGTGCGGATCGGAACCTCGCCCGGGGCTCCGCGCCAGCTTCTCACACGGCGGCGACGGCGTTCGCGTCGACACCGGGGACGGACGGCGACGTGCCGCTTCCTCGGCGTCAGTGCGTCTTTGCCTCGAGCTCGGTCCAGCGCGCGTAGAGGCGGTCGACCTCCTCCTCGGCGGTGGCGAGCGCCGCGCAGCGCTCGTGCAGGGCGGCGGCGTCGGTGGCGACCTGGGGGTCCTCGGCCTGCCGCCGCGCCGCCTCGACGCGGGCCTCGGCGGCGAGCACCGCCGCCTCCATCCCCTCCCACTCCCGCTGCTCGCGGTAGGAGAGGCGCTTCGCCTTCGGTGGTGCGGGGGCCGGAGCGGCGGGGGTGGGGGCGCTCCGCTTCCGCGCCGGCGCGCGCTCACGGTCGGCTTCCCACTGTGCGTAGTCGGCA
>JAHDVN010000076.1 GCA_023384635.1 Thermoanaerobaculia bacterium | reverse complement strand
TGGACAGGGAGACCGTCTGGCCGGCGATGGCGAAGGCGTTCCGGGCGGCCGAGGGCGACCTCGCGGCCCGGATGCTCGCGGCGCTCCAGGCCGCCGAGGGCGAGGGCGGGGACATCCGCGGGCGGCAGAGCGCGGCCCTTCTCGTGGTGCGGGGCAAGCCCACCGGCTTCCCCGGACACGACACGGTGGTCGACCTGCGGGTCGACGACCACCCCGATCCGCTGGGCGAGCTCGCCCGCCTGCTCGGCGTGCACCGCGCCTACGAGGAGATGAACCGCGGCGACGAGGCGTTCGCGGCCAACGAAGTCGAGAAGGCGCTCGGCCACTACACGCGCGCCTCCGAGCTGGCGCCCGGTGTCCCCGAGCTGCCCTTCTGGCAGGCGGTCACCCTCTTCGCGGCGGGCGAGGAGGAGAAGGCGCTGCCGATCTTCGCCCGCGTCTTCGCGGCCGAGGAGCGCTGGCGCCGCCTCGTGCCGCGGCTCCCGGCGGCGGGGCTGCTGCCCGACGACCCGGCGAAGATCGAGAAGATCCTGGGGGTGCGGCCGTGAGAGGGGCGCGCGTGCTTCCGGCGCTCGCCGCGGCTCTCGTCGCGCTCGCCTGCACGGCCCCCGCCCCCGCGGTGCCGGAGGCGGAGGTTCCTCCCGGCACCGCCACGGCGGTCTTCGCCGGCGGCTGCTTCTGGTGCATGGAGCCGCCGTTCGAGGCCCTCGACGGCGTGCTCGACGTGCGCTCGGGCTACACCGGGGGGTGGACGGAGAACCCGACCTACGAGGAGGTCACGGCGGGCGGCACGGGCCACTACGAGGCGGTCGAGGTGCGCTACGACCCGGTGCGAGTCAGCTACGAACGGCTGCTCGAGGTCTTCTGGCAGAACGTGGACCCGACCGACCCCACGGGGCAGTTCTGCGATCGCGGCGACTCCTACCGCACCGCGATCTTCGTCGGCGACGCGGCCGAGCGGCGCGCCGCGGAGGCGTCGAAGGCGGCGCTCGAAGCCTCCGGGCGGCTCCCGCAGGGGGTGGTGACGCCGATCCTCGACGCGATGCCCTTCTACGTCGCCGAGGAGTACCACCAGGACTTCGCGCGGCGCAACCCGGTCCGCTACCGCGCCTACCGCGCCGGCTGCCAGCGCGACAGCCGCCTGCGCGCGCTCGGAGTCACGGAGAGCGGTGGGCACTGAGCGCCCCGGTCCGCGCCGCGGGGCGTGCAAGAATGCGTCGTCGAAGAGAGGAGACCCCGACCATGGGCCAGGCACCGGTTCGCGAGTTCATCCGCCACCACTACCGGCACTTCAACGCCGCGGCACTGGTGCGCGCCGCCGAGGACTACGAGCGGCACCTCGCCGGCGGCGGCGCCATGATGGTCACGCTCGCCGGGGCGATGTCCACCGCCGAGCTCGGCCTCTCGCTCGCCGAGATGATCCGGCGCGACAAGGTGCACGTCCTCTCGGTGACCGGGGCGAACCTCGAGGAGGACCTCTTCAACCTCGTGGCCCACGACCACTACGTCAAGGTGCCCCACTACCGCGACCTCGGGCCCGAGCAGGAGCGCGAGCTCCTCGACCGGCACCTGAACCGCGTCACCGACACCTGCATCCCGGAGGAGGAGGCGATGCGGCGCATCGAGCGCGCGGTGCTCGAGGAGTGGCAGCGGGCCGACGCGGCGGGGGAGCGCTACTTCCCGCACGAGTACTTCTACCGCCTGATCCGCTCGGGCAAGCTCGCCCATCACTACCAGATCGACCCGCGCGACAGCTGGCTCGCGGCGGCGGCCGAGAAGAACCTCCCGATCGTGACCCCGGGCTGGGAGGACTCGACGCTCGGCAACATCTTCTCCGGTCACGTCATGAAGGGATCGATCCGCAACGTCCACACCGTGCGCACCGGCATCGAGGCGATGACCTTCCTCGCCGACTGGTACCGGAAGACCTCGGCGGAGCGCTCGGTCGGCTTCTTCCAGATCGGCGGCGGCATCGCCGGCGACTTCCCGATCTGCGTCGTCCCCATGCTCTACCAGGACATGGGGATCCACGACATCCCGTTCTGGGGCTACTTCTGTCAGATCAGCGACTCGACGACGAGCTACGGCAGCTACTCGGGCGCCGTCCCCAACGAGAAGATCACCTGGGGCAAGCTCGACGTCGACACCCCGAAGCACATCATCGAGTCCGACGCCAGCATCGTGGCGCCGCTCGTCTTCGCCTACCTGCTCGGCTGGTAGGCGGCGCGCCGGGCGGGGGCGCGGCGCCCCTCACCAGCCGATGCCGTGGTCCTCGCCGTGGTTCGACGAGCCGCCCCACATCGTGCCGTGGGCGCGGTCGAAGAGGATGGCGTTGATCGGCCCCGAGGTCAGGCGCTGAGCGTCGACCCGGTAGCCCATCCGGCGCAGCTCGGCGCGCACCCACTCGGGCACGTCGGCGTGCACCGTGAGCCGCCCCGGCTGGCTCTCGTGCTTCCCGAACGAGCTCCTCATCTGGTAGCTCACGATGTTGGCCGCCTCGGTCGCCTCCTGCACCGTCATGCCGAACTCGGCCACGTTCAGGAAGAACTGGAGCAGGTTCTGGTCCTGCGTGTCGCCGCCCTGCACCGCGAAGGCGAGCCAGGGGGCGCCGTCCTTGAGGGCGAGGGTCGGGGTGAGGGTGACGCGCGGGCGCTTGCCGGGGGCGACGACGTTGAACGGGTTCTCGCGCGCGTCGAGTGCGAAGCTCTGCATCCGCTGCGAGAGGCCGATCCCGGTGCGGCCCGCGATCACCGCCGGCACCCAGCCGCCGGAGGGGGTCATGGAGACCACCCAGCCCTCCGCGTCGGCGGCGACGACCGAGGTCGTGCCGCGGCGGAAGCTCTCCTCGAACGAGTCGGGGTCGAGGGCCGCGGCGGCGGGGGGCGGCGCGTCGTGCGGCGGCATGCCGCCGGTGCCCTCGGTCGGGGGCAGCGGCCCGGCCGGCGGCACGACCGGCGGCACGACCGGCGCCGGCGGGGCGGCGAGCGGGCCCTCGGCCGGGATCGGCGCCAGCGGATCGGGCAGCTCGGTCGCCTCGAGGCGGACGAACGGGTTGACCCGCCCCTCGTGCGGGTACGGGTCGCCGGGGCCGATCGCCGGGTCGTTGCGCTGCCAGTCGATCTGCCGCCGGCGCTCGGCGGCGTAGCTCTTCGAGAGCAGGCCGTCGACCGGCTCCTCGGGCGGGAAGTAGGGGTCGCCGTAGTAGAAGTCGCGGTCGGCGTAGGCGAGGTTCATCGCCTGGTAGACGGTGTGGATGTAGCGGGCGCTGTTGTAGCCCATCCCCCGGAGGTCGAGCGGCTCGAGGATGTTGAGCGCCTGCAGCATCGCCGGGCCCTGGGTCCAGACGTTCAGCTTGAAGACCTCGATCCCCTTGTAGGTGGCGGAGACCGGCTCCTCGATCTCGACCTTCCAGCTGGCGAGGTCCTCGGCGGTGAAGAGGCCGCCCATCTCCCTGACCGAGCGGACCACCTCCTCGGCGATGTCGCCGCGGTAGAAGCGGTCGTGGGCGGCGTAGATCGCGGTCTTGCGGTCGGCCCCGGCGGCGAGCGCCTGGGCCTCGGCCTCGACCAGCTTCTCGAGCGTCGCCTTCAGGTCCGGCTGGCGGAAGATCTCTCCCGGGCGCGGGGCCTCGCGCGGCTCGCCGAGATGGGGCAGGAAGACGAGCGAGGAGGCGGTCCACTCCTTGATGCGGCCCTTCTGCCGCTCGATGGTGTCGGCGAGCTGGGCCTCGATCGGATAGCCCTCCGCGAGCTCGATGGCGGGGCGGAGCACCTCGGCGAGCGAGAGCCGCCCGTAATCGGCGAGCATGGTGAGGAGCCCGCCGGGAGTTCCCGGCGTGACCGCGGCGAGCGGGCCGTACTCCGGCGGGTAGTCGAGGCCGAGGGCGCGGAAGTACTCGGGCGTGGCCCCGGTGGGGGCGACGCCGAGGCCGTTGATGGCGATCACCCGGCGCTCGCCGGGGTGCCAGATCAGGGCCTGCGTCTCGCCCCCCCAGCCGAGGGTGTCCCACATCGTGGCGGTGGCGGCGAGCATGGCGCAGGCGGCGTCCACGGCGTTGCCGCCCGCGAGGAAGATGCGCGCCCCGGCGGTGGCGGCGAGCGGCTTGCCGGTGATCGCCAGCCACTTCTGGGCGTGGAGCGGCGGCTTGGCGGTGGCGGCGGGAGCGGGGGTGGCGGTGGCGGTCATGGCGAGGGCGAGGGCTGCGGCGAGCGCGCGTCGGGGCATCTCGTTCACTCCCGGATTCCCGCCAGGTCGAGGAGGAAGGCGTACTGGAGCGCCACCTCGTCGAGCCGGGCGAACCGGCCCGACTTGCCGCCGTGGCCGGCCTGCATGTTGGTGTGGAGGAGCAGCAGGCGGTCGCCGGTGGCGGTGGCGCGCAGCTTTGCCACCCACTTGGCCGGCTCCCAGTACTGCACCTGCGAGTCCCAGAGCCCGGTGGTCACGAGCAGGTGCGGGTAGGCCTGCGCCCGGACCTGGTCGTAGGGGGAGTAGGAGAGCATGTACTCGTAGGCCTCCCGCTGCTTCGGATCGCCCCACTCGTCGAACTCGCCGGTGGTGAGCGGGATGCTCTCGTCGAGCATGCTGGTGACGACGTCGACGAACGGCACCGCGGCGACGATGCCCCGGTAGAGGTCGGGGCGGAGGTTCGCCACCGCGCCCACCAGCAGGCCGCCGGCGCTGCCGCCGAGGGCGAAGACCCGCCCCGGGTCGGCGTAGCGCCCGGCCACGTGGCCGTCGTCGTACCAGCGGCGTCCGAGCTCCTGGCCGCCGCGCACGTGGGCGATGGCGAAGACGAAGCCGCGGTCGAGCAGCGAGAGCACGTTCGGGTTGAAGTACGGGTCGGTCGAGAAGCCGTAGGCGCCGTAGCCGTACTGCAGGAGGGGGGCGGTGCCGTCCGGGCGGAAGCCCTTCCGGTAGGCGAGCGAGACCGGCACCCGCACGCCGTCGCGGGCGGTGATCCAGATCCGCTCGCTCTGGTAGCTCGCGGGGTCGAAGCCGCCGAGCACCGCCTCGCGCTTGCGCAGCTGCCGCTCGCCGGTCGCGACCTCGAGGTCGTAGGTGGTGGTGGGCGAGACCAGCGAGGTCTCGGTGTAGCGCAGCCAGCGCGTCTCCTGCGAGGGGTTGGCCCCGAAGAGCAGGACGGAGGCGGGCTGGTCGGCGGCGAGCAGGCGCTCCTCGCCCGCGCCGAGGGGCACGACGCGGATCCGCCGCACGCCCTCGCCGCGCTCGGCGAGCGCGAGGAAGTCGCGGAAGGCGAGGAAGCCGTGGAGGAAGACCTCCTCGCGGTGGGGCACGACCTCGCGCCAGCTCGCCCGGTCGGCGGTCGCCGCGAGCGGGACCTCCATCAGGCGGAAGTTCGGGGCGCGCCAGTTGGTGCGCACGAAGAAGCGGTCGCCGAGGTCCTCGACCTCGTACTCGTGCTCCCGCTCGCGGGGGAGGAAGACCCGGAACGGGGCGGCGGGCTCAGCAGCGGACGCGAAGCGCACCTCCGAGGAGAGGGTGCTGCGCGAGACGATGAAGACGAAGCGCTCCGAGCGCGAGGTCTCGACCCCGGTGTAGAAGGTCGGGTCGCTCTCCTCGTAGACCGAGGGGTCGGCGGCCGGATCGGCGCCGAGGGTGTGCCGGCGCACCCGGTACGGGAGCAGGGTCGTCGGGTCCCGCTCCACGTAGAAGAGGGTCTTGCCGTCGCCGGCCCAGGCGATGTCGCCCGAGGTGTTCTCGATCCGGTCGGGCAGGTCGCGCCCGGTGGCGATCTCGCGCACCCGGATCGTGTACTGGCGCCGGCTCACCGTGTCCTCGGCCCAGGCGACGAGCCGGTGATCGGGGCTCACCTCGACGCCGCCGATCTGGAAGAAGCCGTGCCCGGCGGCGAGGAGGTTGCCGTCGAGGAGCCGCTCCTCGGCCGCGCCGGGAGCGTCGCGGCGGCGGACGAAGACCGGGTGCTCCTGGCCGGCGACGAAGCGGGTGGCGTACCAGTAGCCACCTTTCAGGTAGGGCACCGAGTCGTCGTCCGGCCGCAGGCGGGCGACGAGCTCGCCCCGCAGGCGCTCGCGCAGCGGCACGGTGTGGGCGAGACGCGCGACGGTGTGGCGGTTCTCGGCGTCGAGGTAGGCGAGCACCTCGGGATCGGAGCGGCCGTCGTCGCGCAGCCAGTAGTACGGATCCTCCCGCGTCTGGCCGTGCGCGGTGAGCGCGTGCGGCCGGCGCGGGGCGACCGGAGGCGCCGGGACAGCGCCCTCCTCGGAGCCGGCCGCCGGGCCCGGCGCCGCTGCGGGCGGCTCGGCCCCGGCCTGCCGGGTGGATGCGGAGACGAAGAGCAGCGCGGCGCAGGTCATCGGCAGCAGTCGGGAGGGGGAGAGGGGGTTCATGGGACCTCCGGGGACGGGGGGCCCGGGGCCCCGCCGTCCGGCGGTGTCGCGCCCCGGGGGGTCCCCTCCGGGCGTCAGTGCTTGTGCAGGTCCTTGTGCATCAGACGGCGGCTCTCGACGAGGCGCTCGGCGGCAGGCAGCCGCAGCAGCCGCTTGGCGATCTCCTCGTCCGCCTCGGCGCGCAGCTTGGCCGCCACGAGGTCGAGCATCCGCGCCGGGAAGCCGCCGGCTTCGAAGAAGGCGCGGTGCTCCTCGAGCGCCTGGGCCGCCGCCACCGCGGAGCCGGGCAGCGCCGGCAGGTCGGTGGTCCGCTCGCCGCCGGCGGTGAGCTCGCCCTGCACCTCGAGCTGGTTGGCGAGCTCGAGGGCAGCCGGGTCGGCGAGACCGGTCGCCGCGCAGTGGGTGATGGCCGCCAGCAGCAGGTGGTTGAAGGCGCTCCCGTCCGGGGTGCGCAGCTCGACGGTCGGCCGGGCCAGATCGGTGGGGTAGGCGCCGCGCTCGCCGGGGTTCATCTCCAGGTCGAGCCGGTGCGCGGTGGCGAAGTCGAGAGGTACGCGGATCATCGCGGTGCGGTTCGAGCGGCCCCAGCAGCGCCGGGTCGGGGCTTCCTGCCCCGGCACCAGGCGCAGGAAGCTCCCCGCCACCGTGTTGCCGAAGGCGACCAGCGGCGCGGCGTGCTGCAACAGGCCGCCCACCAGTTGGCGGGCCTCCCGGGTGAGCTCGCCGTCCGCGCCGCGCATCACGTTGTTGCCGTCGCGCTCGAGCGCGAGGTGGAAGTGCATGCCGCTGCCGGCCATCCCCTCGTCGAGCTTGGGGGCGAAGGTCACCGAGGCGCCGTGGCGGTCGGCGATCTCGCGCAGCAGCCAGCGCAGCACGGTCAGCCAGGTGCCGAGGTCCTCGACCGGCAGCAGCTCCATCTCGAGCTCGTACTGCTCGACCCGCTTGCCGTCGAGCTCCGGGTCGTCCGACTCGATGCGGTCGATGTAGCCGACCTCGGCGTGGCAGTACTTGACCGCCCCGGTGAGCGCGCTCGCCAGGCGCAGGAACTCGTCGGCGATCTCGCGGCCGTGCAGGTAGGGGGAGCTCTGGTGGTAGTTGCGCTGGGAGCGGCCGCTGAAGCGGTCGTCGAAGCGGTCGAGAATCAGATAGTGCTCGAGCTCGGCCAGCGCCGTGAGCTCGAGCCCGCTCTCGCGCCGCAGCCGCGCGGCCTGGGCGGCGAGGAGGTTGTCCGGGGTGTGGGGCGAGGGAGCCCCGTCGCGGTCCGCGAAGCGGCAGACGACGTGGAGCTCGTCGTCCGCCCACGGGTCGAGGAAGGCCCAGCGGTAGACCGGCACCACGTAGAGGTCGCTCTGGCCGGCGCCGAAGAGGCCGGGGAAGAGGCTCGAGCCGTCGGCCCGCTCACCGGCCGCGAGCACGCGGTCGAGATAGGCCCGCGAGGTCACGGGCAGGCGCAGCTCCCGCAGCTTGCCGTCGAAGGAGGCGTAGCGGAAGTTCACGATGCGGATCCCCTCGGAGAGGCAGAGCTCGAGCAGGTCGCTCCGCTGCCAGTCGGCGGGGGGTTTGTCGAGACGGCGAACCAGCGGGCGGATGTCGTCGGAGTAGGCGGCCTGGATGGAGGGCATGCGGCTATCGTAGCGCGAACGCGCCGCCGCCCCGCCCCACGAACGGGTGGGTCGAAAGGGGGGGGAAGGCCTCTGGCGGCCCGTCCCGCGGCCGCTCAGGGAGCCGGCGGCGCCGGTTCGGCGCCGGCCCGGATGCGGCCCACGACCTCGCGCGCCAGCTCGTTCGGAATGGGAATCGTGAGGTGGTACTGCTGGATGAGCCAGCGCTCGCCGATCCGCTCCAGCACTCCGGTGCCGCGGCACTCGCCGTAGCTCTCGCTGTCGAGCAGCTCGTCGAACCAGGCGACCCGGCCGTCGGCAGCGAGGGCGACGTGGCGGTCGCGGGGGACGAAGCGCCAGCCTCTGCCGGCCGCGAAGTGGGGCCGGGCGAAGGCGAGGAACGCCTCCTTCGGCCAGCGCTCGCCCGCGTCGGTGCCGAGAAAGACGGCGGAGTCGGCGAGCAGGGCGAAGTAGACCGGCTCGTCGGCGCGCGCGGCGGCGTCGTGGAAGGCGTCCAGGACGGCCGCCACGGCGGCGGCGGGGTCCGGCAGCTCGCCGCCGCTCTCCGCGGCGGCGCCGGCGGCGAGCGGCAGAGCGATCAGGAGGGCGAGCGCGAGGATGCGGCGAGTCGGCATCGGATCTTCTCCCAGTCGGGCTGGATGAGCGGCCTGTCCGGCGCGGGGCCGGACCGGCAGTCTAGCGGCTCCGGCGGACCTCACTCCCCGGCGTCCCGGTCGGGGGTCGCCGGGAGGACGCGGGGCGCGGACTCCACCGTCCGGGGTGCGGCCAGCGCGGCCTCGGCCGAGGCGCCCAGATCCTCGAGCCGGCGCCCCTGGGGCAGGAGACGTCCGGCGAACGAGCCGGCGGCGCGGTTGTACTGGTCGACGGCCTGAGCGAGCGCCGCGCCGACCCGGTCGAGGTGGCCGGCGAAGATGCGCAGGCGGTCGTAGAGCTCGCGCGCCGCCGCGCCGATCTCGCGCGCGTTGACGGCGATCGCCTCCTGTTGCCAGCCGTAGGCGACGGACTTCAGCAGCGCCACCAGCGTGGTGGGGGTGGCCAGGATCACCCGCTGGCGGAACGCCTCCTCGAGCAGCGCGGGATCGGCGGCCAGGGCGGCGCCGAGGAAGTGCTCGCCGGGCAGGAAGAGGACGACGAAGTCGGGCGCCTCCTCGAAGCTCTCCCAGTACGACTTCGCGGCGAGCCTGCGCACGTGCTCCCGCACCTGCCGCGCGTGGTCGGCGAGGCGCGCCGTCCTCTCTCCCTCGTCGCCGGCCTCGGCCGCCTCGAGATAGGCGGCGAGCGGCGCCTTGGCGTCGACCACCACCTCCTTGCCGCCCGGCAGGTGGACGACGAGGTCGGGGCGCTGTGCCTGGTCGCCGCGCCAGCGGGTGACCTGCTCGTCGAAGTCGCAGCGCTCGACGAGGCCGGCCAGCTCCACCGCGCGGCGCAGCTGGAGCTCCCCCCACTGTCCTCGCGCCTGCGGGGCGCGGAGCGCCCTGACCAGGTTGGCGGTCTCCCGCCGCAGGCCCTCCTGGGTCTCGGCGACCCCCCGGAGCTGCTCGACCAGCGCGCCGTAGGCGCTGCCGCGCGCCTGCTCGAGGGCGCGCACCTGGGCGTCGACGCGGGAGAGTGACTCGGCGAGCGGCGCCACCAGGGAGGTCAGCGCCTGCTCGCGCCGTGCCCACTCCCCGTCGGCCGTGGCCTGGAGGCGCAGCAGCCCCTCCCGCGCCGCGTCGAGGAACGCCTGGCTGTTGCGGGCGAGCGCATCGCTCGCGAGCGCCTTGAAGGCGTCGGAGAGGCGCTCGCGCGCCGCGTCGAGCACGGCCAGCTTCTCCCCGGCGCCGCGCCGCTCCTCCGCGAGCGCCCGCTCGAGGGAGGCGCGCTCGCCATGGAGGCGGGTTGCCTCGGCGCGCAGCGCAGCGAGCTCGGCGCCGGTGTCGGCCAGCCGGGCTTCGAGGGCGCGGGCGCGCTCGGCGAGGCCGGCGCGCGCCGCCTCGGCCTCGGCAGCGGCGAGGGCGAGCCGTTGCCGGGCGCGCCCGTGCGCCAGAGCCCACGCCAGCATCGCGCCGACCGCGGCCCCGAGGAGCGCGGCGGCGGCGAGGACGAGGAGGGGAGCGGGGTCAGGCACCGGGCTGCGGCCTCGCGCCGCGCCGTCCGGGCGGGAGCGGCTCCTGCGCCAACGCGGTCACACCATGGCGTCGGAGGGGATCTCCGGGTGGGCCCGCACGAAGGCGACGAGGTTGGCGAGGTAGGAGGGGAGGGGCGGCACGGCGATCCCCGTGCCCGCGAGGTCGGCGCGGGTGTGGCTGGTGGCGTAGTAGGTCGGGTGGACGAAGTAGTCGATCGCGCTCGCCGGGATCTGCAGCAGCGCGTAGACGCCGGGCACGTGGTCGATCGCCGCCTTGGCCAGCCCGAGCGGCAGCGGCAGGCGGAGCATCACGCGGTGCGTCGCCTTGCCCATGGCGTCGAGCAGCTCGTCGATCGTGAGCGGCTCGGGATCGGCGAGCTGGTAGACGCGGCCGGCCGACTCCGGGCGGGCGGAGAGGTGGGCGATGGCGTCGACCACGAACTCGCGCGGCACCACGTTGAGGCGCGTGCGGTGGGTGTCGCCGATGGTCGGCATCAGGGCCAGGATCGGTTGCCGCAGGAGCCAGCGGAGCACGTAGTAGGGGCCGTCGTACTTCTGCGTCGAGCCGCTGCGGCTGTCGCCGACCACGATCGCCGGCCGGTAGACGGTCACCGGCAGACCGCGGCCCATCCGCTCCTGCACCTCGACCTCGGCGAGGTACTTCGTCTCTTCGTAGAAATTGTTGAAGGTCTGCCCCTTGACCAGGTCGTCTTCGGCGAAGATGCCGGGATAGCGGCCGGAGACGTAGCAGGTCGAGACGTACTGGAGGCGCTCGAATGCCGGGCAGCGCTCGGCGAAGTCGAGGATCTGCCTCGTGCCGTGGACGTTCACCTTCACCGCCAGCTCGCGCTTCACCGAGAGGTCGTAGACCGCGGCGAGGTGGAAGATCTCCCGCACCTCGCCCGCCAGGCGCGCCACCTGCTCGGGCAGGAGGCCGAGCCCCGGTTGGGTGATGTCCCCCTCGAGCAGCGAGATGCGGCCCGCGAAGGCCGGGTCGCGCGCCTCGATCTCGGCGGCCCGGCGGCGGGCGAGCTCCGCGAACTTCGCCTGGACGAGGCAGACCACCTCGTGCCCGGCGCCGCGGGCCAGAACCCGGGGCACGAGCTCCGAGCCGAGGAAGCCCGGGAAGCCGGTGAAGAGGACCTTCGACATGGCAACCCCCTCTGGGTTCCGGGGTCAGCGCAGCCCCGGGACGCGGTTCAGGACCTTGAGCGCCTGGCTCATGGCGCGGCTGAAGAGCTCGTCGGCGACGCCCGCGGGGGCGCCGATCGGCAGGCCGCGCTGGATCGCCACCGTCTGCGCCTCCGTGAACTTCAGGATCCCCTCCGCGCCGTGCCGCCGTCCGAGGCCGGAGTCCTTGAAGCCGCCCATCGGCGAGTCGACCGAGGCCCAGGCGGCGGCGTACGCCTCGTTGACGTTCACCGTGCCGCACTGCAGGCGGGTGGCGATGCGCAGCGCGAGGTCGACGTCCGCCGACCAGATGCTGGCGTTGAGGCCGTACGGGCTGGCGTTGGCGCGCTCGACGGCGTCGTGGACCGACTCGAACGGATAGACCGAGACGACCGGGCCGAACGTCTCCTCGGCGAAGACCTCCATCGCGGGGGTCACGCCGGAGAGGATCGTGGGCTCGTAGTAGTAGGGGGCGAGGTCCGGCCGGTGGCGGCCGCCGCAGAGCAGCCGGGCTCCCTCGGCCACCGCGTCGCGCACGTGGGCGTCCACCTTGGCGAGCTGGTCGGCGGAGGAGAGGCCGCCCATGTCGCTCTCGTAGTCGAGGGAGACGCCGAGGCGCAGGCCGCGGGTGCGGCGCACGAAGCGGTCGACGAACGGCCGCAGGATCCGCTCGTGGACGTAGAGGCGCTCGATCGAGATGCACAGCTGGCCGGAGTTGCCGAAGGCGCCGCGCACGGCCCCCTCGACCGCCGCGTCGAGGTCGGCGTCGGCGAGCACCAGCATCGGGTTCTTGCCGCCGAGCTCGAGCGAACAGCCGATGAGCCGCTCGCCCGCCTGGCGGCCGACGCGGCGGCCGGTGGCGGTCGCGCCCGTGAAGCTCAGGTAGTCGCAGGCGGCCCCGCGCGCAGGTACGAGCTCGCGTCCAGCCCCGGGCCCCGTC
>JAHDVN010000551.1 GCA_023384635.1 Thermoanaerobaculia bacterium | reverse complement strand
ACCCGCCGCGCGGGCGAGGCCGGCCTCGACCATGCCTCACCGGGAGACCAGCCGCGCGGGCGAGGCGAACCCTCCGACCCCCGGTAGCGGCGGAAATGGCGGCAGTACCCCTGCCACGGCCGCATCGCCTCACCCGCAGCGCCCTCGGGCACCTCCCGGCAGCCCAACTCTCCGTCTTTCCCTACCCAGAAAGCCTCTGGCAGGCCAAGCCCGGACGTCCGAAGCGAGCCTGGTCGGGTGCCTACTCCTCGTGGCACTCGAGCGCGTCGCGCTCGAGGAGGCCGGCGGTGGTGCGCTCGGGGCCGACGTAGCGGGCGAGCAGCCAGGCCGGCGAGCCCTCGTTGACGAGACCCAGCGCCTCGACCCGGTCCCCCTTCACCACGTAGCCCTTCCGCGGCGCCGGCGGCAGCGGGCCAACGACCAGGAAGTGCGCCTTCTCCGCGATCACCGTGCAGGTGAACGCCGGCTTCCAGCCCTCGGCCACGAAGCGGTCCCCCGGCCAGTAGGCGCCGCAGAAGGAGGCGATGCCGTCGGTGGTCTCCATCGTCACCTCCCCGCCGCGGGTCGTGAAGGTGACCGTCCCCTCGCCGTCCACGTGCTGCCACCGGCCGTCGCCGACGAAGCCGGCGACGCCGATCCCGTCGCAGAGGTGGGCCGTGGCACCGAAGACCGCCGAGTAGGAGAAGGAGAGGGTGTCGCCGGCGCGCATCAGCGCGAGCGGGCCGTGCTGCCCGTACCAGACCCCGGTGGGATCGAAGCCGCGGTCGTCCGGCGGCTCGGCGGCCGCCAGCGGGAGCGCGAGGACGATCAGGACAAGAGGGACCAGGACGACGAGGACGGACCTGCGCTCGGCTCGCATCGCGCTCTCCTGCGGGCGGCGTGAGGAAGGAACGACTCGCGCGCCCGTCGATCGATGACGATAGCAGCGCCCCGGCCCGATACGATCCGCGCCGGAGGTCCACCGTGCGCACCGCCGCCCTCGTCCTCGCCCTCCTGGCCGCCGCCGCCTGCCTCGCGCTCGTCCTCTGGCTGAGCGCCCCCTGGGAGGAGCCGGCCGGGGCCCTCGCCCCGACCCTCGCGCTCGCGGCCTGGGTGGCCGGCCCGTTCGCGCTCCTCGCTGCGGCCGCCGCCCTCGCCCGCTCGCGCGCTGCCGCGCTCCTCGCGCTCGCCCTCGGTCTGCTCGCGGCCGCGGGCGGTGCGGTCGTCTACCTCGACGCCTTCGTCCGCCGCCCGCACCTCCTCCACGCGCTGCTCCTCTTCACGGTGCCGATGCTGCAGTACCCGGTCGTCGCGGTGGCGCTCGCCGGGGCGCTCCTCTCGCGCCGCAGGGCCAGCCGCTCGCAGCGCGCCGCCTGACCTCCGGAGCCGGGGGTCAGCGCTGCCGCGGCTTGTGGGCGAGCTGCCGGGCGAGGTCGTCGCGGTGGGCCGCGAGGAGGCGGCCGCGCTCCTCCCAGAGGGCCCGGGTCCGCGCCTGTTCCTCCGCCGGGAGCGCTGCGAGATAGTCACGCGGCGGCTCGGCCGGGCGGGCGGCGAGGAGGCGGGAGAAGGTCGCGAGCCAGGGGCGGTCGCGGTCGAGCAGGAGCCCGCTCTCGTACTCCACCGCGGGCAGATCGTCGACGTGCGCGGGGATGCCG
>JAHDVN010000550.1 GCA_023384635.1 Thermoanaerobaculia bacterium | reverse complement strand
CCCCCCCACCCCGGCCAGGAGCTCCACGGCCTCTCGGCGCCCCCCGACCTCGTCGATCCGGCGGCGGGCGACTTCACGCCGCGCGCCACGAGCCCGCTCCTCGACCGCGCCCTGCCGCTGCCCGGGCTCAACGACCTCGTCCCCGGCGAGCCCCCCGACGTCGGCGCCGTCGAGCGCGCGCTCCTCTTCGCGGACGGCTTCGAGGAGGAGGGGCTCGGGCGGTGGAGCGGCACCCCGTAGAATGCGGCCCCTCCGGGGCCCGATCGCCCGCGGGGAGGGAGGCCCGATGACGAGACCGCCCGAGATCGTCCGCCTGACGCCCGGCAAGCGCGTCCTCTTCCTCACCAAGGACGCGCAGCTGATCCGCCGCCAGCTCTACGAGGGGCTCGACCTGCGGATGGCCGACCTCGCGGTCTCCGACCTCCTCGACGACATCAACACCGACGTCATGACTCCGGCCTGGGTCTGCTTCGACTGGGAGCCGGCGGCGATCGCCCGCGAGGCCTACGCGGGGCTGATCGTGGACGGGGAGCGGGTCTTCGCGCGCGACGCACTCGCGGCGGGGAACTTCGAGGTCATCGTCTCCGGCCAGCGCAAGGGGACCGGCTCGTCGCGCGAGACCGCGGCGCAGGCCGAGGCCTGGGCGGGAATCCGGATCGCGATCGCGAGCTCCTTTGCGCCGATCCACGCCCGCAACAACATCAACCTCGGCACCCTGATGGCGGGGCACGACGTGCTCCTGCGCCTCGAGCGGGGGGAGGGGGTGCCGCTCGCGGAGTTCTGCCGCGGCCACGATCCGGTGACCCGGCGGGTGATCGAGAGCGGCGGCCTCTTCCCGTTCGTCAAGGCGCTGGCCGCCGGCGGGGTCGAACTGCCCCGGTCGGAGACCGGGCCGCGGCCGATGACGATGGCCGAGAAGATCCTGGCCAGTCACCAGGTGGCGCCGGGGGGCAGCAGCGGCTTCGTGCGGCCGGGCGACCCGGTGGTGGTGCGGGTCGACGGCGGCTACTCGCACGAGTTCACCACCGCGCAGGTCCACGCCTTCCTCCTCCACGAGTACGGCGCGGAGTACCGGCTCGACGCCCCGGAGCGCTTCGCGGTCTTCGAGGACCACCTGATCTACGCCGACGAGGTGCCGCGGATGCGGCCGTTCCTGCCGAAGATCGAGGCGCTGCGCGAGATTCAGCGGGAGTTCCAGCGGCGCACGGGGGTGCGCGACTTCTCGGCCGTGGACGGCGTCTCGCCGGGGATCTGCCACGAGGTGGCCCGCGAGCAGCTGGTCGAGCCCGGCGACTTCGTCCAGGCGACCGACAGCCACACCTGCATGGGTGGGGTGAACAACGCCCTCACCTGGGGCGTGGGAACGACCGAGTACGCGGCGCTCGTGCACTCCGGCCTCACGCAGGTGGAAGTGCCCGAGTCGATCCGGTTCGAGCTCGTGGGGAGCCTCGCTCCGAACGTCACGGCGAAGGACCTGATGCTCTGGATCCTGGCCGAGTTCGCGCGGCCGCAGCAGACGCTCAACCGGGTGATGGAGTTCACCGGTCCCGGGCTCGCCTCCCTCTCGATGGACGAGCGGGCGACGCTCGCCAACATGGCGACCGAGTGCCGCGCCCGGAGCGGCATCGTCGCCGC
>JAHDVN010000549.1 GCA_023384635.1 Thermoanaerobaculia bacterium | reverse complement strand
AGATGCGCGCGCGGCACGGGGCGCGCTTCGGCATGGTCAGCCTCTTCTCGGTCTTCCTGCTGCAGGGGGCGCTCCTCTGGGTGGTGGCGCTCCCGCTCATGGTTGCCCAGAGCGCCCCGGCGCCGGCGCGGCTCGGCCTCTGGGACCTCGCCGGGGCGCTGCTCTGGGCGACCGGGTTCCTGTTCGAGGCGGTCGCGGACCGGCAGCTCGCCCTCTTCCGCGCCCGCGGCGGGCCGGGGCGGGTGATGGACCGGGGGCTCTGGCGCTATTCGCGCCACCCGAACTACTTCGGGGAGGCGGTGCTCTGGTGGGGTCTGTTCCTCCTCGCCGCGGGGACGGCGGGCGGCGGCTGGACGATCGTCGCCCCCCTCCTCATGACCTTCCTCCTGCTGCGCGTCTCGGGGGTGGCGCTCCTCGAGCGGGGGATGGCGCAGCGCCCTGGCTGGGCGGAATACGCGGCGCGGACGAGCGCCTTCGTGCCGCTCCCCCCGCGCCCTCCGCGCGGCTAGGCGCGCGCGGTCTCGCGCCAGCGCGCGCCGAGGAAGGCGCCCACCTCGCCCGCCACCTCGTGCCGGGCGTAGATCCGGTAGCGCTCGATGCGGGCGAGGAAGCGGATGAACTGGCTCGCCTCGGCCATCGGCTCGAGCGAGCCGTCGTGGCGGCGCACCCAGACGCGGCTGGGACCGAGCTTGTGCGGGTCCTTGGCCGAGTTCGAGACCAGCAGGTCGCCGTCCGGGAAGGCCCGCTCGAGATCGGGCAGGAGCGCCTCGAAGCGGTGCTTCTCCGCGGCCGAGAGGTGCTCGCGGGTCTCGAAGGCGAGCGGGTATCGCCGCCGCTCGGTGAGGGCCCGCGCATGCGGATCGCGCGAGGCGCGCAGGCGCGCCAGCACCGTGAGGTCGTCCTCGGCCAGGAAGCGCCCGGGCGAGGCCGGCCAGCGGTGTCCCTCGCGCCGCAGCCACTCGGAGAGATGGAGCTCGAGCGCCTTGGCGGTGACGTTGAAGTAGACCTGCGTGAACATGTAGTAGCGCGCCAGGACGAGCGCCTCGACGGCGTGGACCCCTCCCTCGTCGACGCCGATCCCCCACGCCCCGGTCTCGGGGTCGGCCACCGGCAGCAGGGTGTCGAGCAGGCGCGGCAGGTCGTAGGTGCCGTAGCGGACGCCGCAGAAGAGGCTGTCGCGCAGGAGATAGTCCATCTTGTCGACGTCGAGCTCGCCGGAGACGATCTGGTAGAGGAGGCGCGGCCCGGAGGGCCGGCCGGCGAGCAGGTCCGCGACCTCCTCGCCCGAGATGCCGTCGCCGTGGCGCGCGAAGACCTCCGAGAGCTCCTCGCCCGCGATCAGCCGGCGCGTCATCTCCTCGTGGTCGATCCCCTCCTCGAAGAGCCCCTCGGCCGAGTGGCTGTAGGGGGCGTGGCCGATGTCGTGGAGGAGCGCGGCGGCGCGCACCAGCCGCCGCTCGCGCGGCCCGAGCTCGCCCCGCAGCTCTGCGGGCGCGCGCTGGGCCAATGCGTCGAACGCCTGGCCGGCGAGCTCCATCGCCCCGAGCGCGTGGCTGAAGCGGCTGTGCTCGGCGCCGGGAAAGACGAGGCTCATGAGGCCGAGCTGGTGGATCGAGCGCAGGCGCTGCAGCGGGTGGCT
>JAHDVN010000548.1 GCA_023384635.1 Thermoanaerobaculia bacterium | reverse complement strand
GGGTTCTTGCCGCCGAGCTCGAGCGAACAGCCGATGAGCCGCTCGCCCGCCGGGCGGCCGACGCGGCGGCCGGTGGCGGTCGAGCCCGTGTAGCTCAGGTAGTCGCAGGCGGCCACGAGCGCAGGTCCGAGCTCGCTTCCAGCCCCGGTCACCGTCTGCACGAGCCCGGCGGGGAGGCCGGCCTCCTCGAGGAGGGCGAACGCCCACAGCGCCGTGAACGGGGTCTGGCGGTCGGGCTTGACCAACACCGCGTTGCCGGCCACGAGCGCCGGGATGGCGTCCGACACCGAGAGCGAGAGCGGGTAGTTCCACGGGGCGATGAGGCCGACGAGCCCCTTCGGATGGCGGTACTCCCAGGCCGTGGTGAGGCCCGGGAGCGCCCCGCGCCGCCGTTGCGGCGCCAGGTGCCCCTCGGCGTGGTGAGCGTAGTAGCGCGCCACCAGCGCGGCGTCGGCCACCTCCTCGAAGGCGTGCTTGCGCGCCTTGGCGGTCTCGAGCTGCACGATGTCGAGGATCTCGTCCTGGCGCTCGAGCAGCAGATCGTGAAAGCGCAGGAACGGCTCCGCGCGCTCGGACACCGGCCGCTGCGACCAGTCCTCCTGCACCACGCGGGCGCGCTCGGCGGCGCGGCCGACGTCGTCGGCGCCGGAGCGCGGAACGCTGCCCAGCGGCTCTCCGTCGAGGGGGGAGACCACGAGGTCGGGCGGCGCGTCCGCGCCAGGGGGGGCCACGTGGCGGGCGAGGCGCTCGAGGCTCGCGGCGAGGTTGCGGGGACGAGCGCAACGGGGCCGGACCGCCGCCGCCGCGGCAGGCCCGGAGGGGGCGGCCTTCGGGTCGATCATGTCGATCAGGATCGCACGCTCCCCGGCGTTACGTCAAACTGCGGCAAGGAACTGCCGCGCCGCGGCAAGGGCCCGCGGCGGCGGGTCAGTCCGGCCCCGCGCGGCGCTCCCAGAGGAGGCCGAGGACGAAGCCGAGCAGCGGGGTGCCGGCGAGCGCCCGGGCGAGCGGCGCGGCGCCCTCCGGGAACTGATAGGCGAGGAAGTAGCCGAGCATGAGCGGCGCCAGCAGGAAGGCGAAGCCACTCGCGCGCCGCGCCCGCTCGGCCTCCTTGTGCGCCCACTCCCGCTCGCCGCTGGTCAGGAGGGGCTCCTCGAGCGCCGCCCAGCGGCGCCGCTCGATCTCCGCCGCCCGCCGCCGGGCGAGGCGCGCGGCGAGGAGGCCGGAGCCGATGACCATCGCTTGCAGCGGCCACGCCGCCGCCGCCGGCAGCGGGGGCAGCACCCGCTGCCCGAGGCCGCCGGCGAAGCCGAGCAGTCCCAGGGCCACCGCGATCCAGAGGGCGAGCCGTTCCGCGCGCTCCAGCGACGTCATGCCCGCAGCCTAGCGCAGCGCCGCAGCCCGCCGGGAACGGCGTAGGATCCGCCCGTGCGACGCCCGCCCTTCCTCGCGCCTCTGCTCCTCGGCCTCGCGCTCCTCGGCTGCGCGGCGGCGCCACCCCCCGCCCCGCCCGCGCCGCCGCCTCCTGCGCCTCCCGTGCGGCCGCAGATCGGTCTCGCGCTCGGCGGCGGCGGAGCGCGCGGTTTCGCCCACGTCGGCGTGCTGCGCGTGCTGGAGCAGGAGAAGATCCCGGTGGACCTC
>JAHDVN010000547.1 GCA_023384635.1 Thermoanaerobaculia bacterium | reverse complement strand
CCGGGCTCCGGCAGCGGCGTGATGCGGACTCCCGCCTCCCACGGCATGCCGACCCGGAGCTCCTCCACCGCGCGCGCGAAGCGGGCGACGAACTCCTCCGCGACGGTGCGGTGGACGAAGACCAGCTTGATCGCCGTGCAGCGCTGGCCGTTGAAGGAGAGACTGCCCGCGACACACTCCTCGACCGCCAGCTCGAGGTCGGCGTCGGGGAGGATCACGGCCGGGTTCTTCGCCTCGAGGCCGAGCACGGAGCGCAGCCGGTTGGGCCGCGGATGCTGGTGCTTGAGCAGCGAGGCGACCTTCGCCGACCCGATGAAGGCGAGCACGTCGACGCCGCCGCTCTCCATGAGCGGCCCGACCACCGTCGCCCCGTCGCCGTAGACCGTGTTCACCACGCCGGGCGGGAACGTCTCTGCGAAGGCCGCGAGCAGCGGGGCGTGGAGCAGCACGCCGTGCTTGGGCGGCTTGAAGACCACCGTGTTGCCCATCGCGAGGGCCGGGATCAGCGTCGTGAAGGTCTCGTTGAGCGGGTAGTTGAACGGCCCCATGCAGAGCACGACGCCGAGCGGGCTGCGGCGGATCTGCGCCAGGAAGCCCTCCTGTACGGCGAAGCGCGAGCTCGCGCGGTCGAGCTCCTTGAGCGCCTCGAGCGTCGCGCGGATGTACTCGACGGTGCGGTCGAACTCCTTCTGCGCATCGGGCAGCGGCTTGCCGACCTCCCACACCAGCAGCCGCACGACCTCGTCGCGCACCGCGAGCATGCGCGGCACGAGCGCCTCCAGCCGCCGGATCCGCCCGGCCACGCCCATCGTCGGCCACGCCCCGCGCCCGTGGTCGTAGGCGCGCTCCGCGGCCGCCAGCGCCGCGAGCGACTCGGTCGCCGTCATCAGCGGGTAGCGGCCGAGCCGGTGGGGGCCGGCCGCGCCGTCGCCCAGGCAGAGCGGCGACAGCACCTCCTCGCACGGCCCGTCCCAGACGTGCACCTCGCCACCGACGAGATAGCGGGCGGCGTCGAAGGACGCGACGCGCAGCCCGGGCGGCACGGCCTCGGGGCCGGGCGGGAAGACCGGGGCGGGACGGCTGACGGTGGTGGACATGGCGACTCCCTCTTCAGGCGGCCGGGAGCGGAAGCCCGGAACCGCGGCGCGCGGGCGCCGGAGCGGCGCTTCAGACCGCGCCGGCGGCCTTCAGGATGTCGTAGATCGCCGACTCGGGGCTCGACCAGCGGCTGGCGGGGATGCGGCCGACCTCCTGGCCCCCCACGAGCACGATCGCCGTGGGCACCGCGCGCACGTTGAACCGCTGTGCCTCGGGCAGATTGCCGAAGTTGTTCGGCAGGCCCTGGTAGCGGAAGCGCACCTTGCCGTTGCCGATCTTCTCCTCGATCCCGACCAGGTAGGGCACGTGGTCCTTGCAGTGCGGGCACCACGAGCCGAAGAAGACGAGCACCTCGACCTCGCCCTTGACGTTGCGCAGCCCCGCGATCACGTCGCCGATCGGCGTGTACGCCGCCGCCTTGCGCCCGTACACGGGGTCGTGCGCCACCACCTCGCGGCCGCTCTTTTCGCCGATCAGCCACGGCCGCGGCTTCAGGCGCACCTCGCGGCTCGCGACGCGGAAGACGACCTCGTCTCCGGCAACCTGG
>JAHDVN010000546.1 GCA_023384635.1 Thermoanaerobaculia bacterium | reverse complement strand
GACGCCAGCCGCGGCGTGATCGTGCACAGTGCGTGGGCGCGGGATCGCCTGCTCGCGCGGCGTTCGGAGGCGCGCGTCGCGGTGGTCCGGCACCACCTGAGCCTGGGCGGCCACGCGCCCGTGGGCCGCGACGAGGCGCGGCGCCGGCTCGGCCTCGACCTCGGCGCGCCGCTCGTCGCCGCCTTCGGGGTGGTCGCCCCGAGCAAGCGGCCGCGCGTCCTGCTGCGCGCCTTCCGCGCGCTCCGTGCGCGCCACCCCGCGGCGCGCCTGCTGTTCGTCGGCGCGGTGGGGGGCGAGCTCGCCGCCGTCGACTGGGTGCCGCCGGAGCTCGGCAACGGGGTCGAGGTCCTCGGGCGCACCTCGTTCGCGCGGCTCCTCCTCCACATGGAGGCGGTCGACGTGGCGGTGAACCTCCGCCACCCCTCGGGGGGCGAGACCTCCGGCACGCTGATCCGCCTGCTGGGCCTCGGCACGCCGGTGGCGGTCACCAACGACGGCCCCACCGCCGAGCTCCCGGACGACGTCTGCGCCAAGGTCGACCTCGGCGTGGTCGAGGAGGAGATGCTCGTGGAGACCCTCGACCTGCTGCTCCGCGACGAGCCGCTCCGGCGGCAGATGGGCGCGAACGCCCGCCGCTACGCCGCGAACGAGCACGCCCTCGCGCGGTCGGCGGCCGGCTACGCGGAGGCTCTGCGCGCCGCGATCGGCTCGACCACGCATCCGTAGGGGCGCGTCGCGACGCGCCCCTACAGCGATCGGCTCTCCGGGGTCGGCTCGGCGAGCAGCGCGAGCAGCCGCTCGCGCTCCGCGGCCGGGAGGCGGCGGGCGCGGCGGGCGAGGCGGGCGCGCAGGAAGCGGTTCTCCCACCCCGGGCGGTGCTTGGCGTAGAAGCGGAGCTGACCGCGGCGGTACTCCAGGTTCTCGCGGTCGGCGCCGCGCGAGCCGCCCTTGAGGTGGACCGCCTCGGCGCCCGCGACCGAGCGCAGCTTCCAGCCGCACGCGAGCAGCCGGGTGCAGAGATCGACGTCCTCGAAGTAGAGGAAGAACCCCTCGTCGAAGCCGCCGACCGCCGCGAACGCCTCGCGCCGCAGGAGCGCGCAGGCGGCGGTGAACCAGCGCCCGGGCCAGCGCACGCGGTGGATCAGGCGCCAGCTCTCCAGCGGGTTGCGCAGCTTCTGCAGCGCCTCGCCCATCACCCCGGTGGCCGGGGCCCAGTGGAACTGCGCGCCGCCGTCGGGGTAGCGGAGGTGCGGGGCGGCGAGGGCGAGGCGCGGATCGCGGTCGAGCGCCGCCGAGAGTCGGGCGAGCGTGCCCGGAAGGGGCCAGGCGTCGGAGTTGAGGAGCAGGATCTTGTCGCCGCGGGCGGCGGCGGCGGCGCGGTTGTTCGCGGCGCCGAAGCCGAGGTTCTTCGCGAGCGGGAGGACGCGCACTCCGGGGAAGCGGGCCGCGAGGAGATCGAGCGTGCCGTCGGTCGAACCGTTGTCGGCCACCAGCACCTCGTCCGGCGGGTCCGGGAGCGCGAGCAGGCGCTCGAGCGTCGCGGCGAGCAGGTCGCGCGTGTTGTAGCTGACCAGGAGGGCCGAGATCACGGCCGGCTCCCCGCGTTCGCGAGCACCTCGGCGACCTCGGCCTCCAGCGCCGCGGCGCT
>JAHDVN010000075.1:6225-12415 GCA_023384635.1 Thermoanaerobaculia bacterium | reverse complement strand
GCCGATTTCCACGCCTGGGGCGCGCCGGTGCGCGCCATCGCCGGCGGCCGGGTGGTGCGCGTCGTCGACCGCTTCGACGACGGACCGATCCTGCGCCGCCAGCCCGGCGAGGCGCCGGAGGCGTACCTCGGCCGCGTGCAGCAGGCGCAGATGGCCCTCTTCGCCCAGGGGCTCGACGCCATCGTCGGCAACGTGGTGGTCGTCGCCCACCCCGGCGGCGAGCACTCGCACTACGCCCACCTGCAGCGCGGCAGCGTGCGGGTCGCCGCCGGCGACGAGGTGAAGGCCGGCCAGGTCGTCGGCGCGCTCGGCAACAGCGGCAACTCGACCGAGCCGCACCTGCACTTCCACGTCACCGAGGGGCCCGAGACGCTCCTCTCCGCCGGCCTGCCGGTGGCGTTCGAGGGGATCGAGATCGCGCTCGCCGACCTGCCGCGGGCGCTGCAGACGGGCGACGTCGTGATCGCCGAGTAGGCGGCCGTGCGCTAGTTCGTGACCGGCATCTCGAGCAGCTCGCGCTCCTCGGGGGTGCGGTCGCGCACGCCGTCGAAGAAGAAGCGGTCCTCGCCGAACGCGGGGCGCAGGTCGCTGAACCAGGTCGCCCGGCGGCTGAACTTGGCGAAGAACGGCCGGCGCACCCAGTGGTGGTTGCGGGCCTGCAGCAGGTCGAGCACGAAGACCTTCTGACCGGCCACGGTCTGCACGCCGAGCACCCGCACCTTGCCCGGGTGGGCCGACATCGAAGGGCCGCGCACGGTGCGCGCGAGGCCGCTGACGTTCTGATAGGCGTCGCGGAAGATCTGGTAGGCGCGCGCGAGCGGCACCTCGAAGTAGTTCTTCGGGCCGGTGTCGCGCTCGACGAACATGTAGTAGGGCACCAGACCGAGCTGCACGCCGGTGCGCCACATCTCGGCCCAGGTCTCGGCTGCGTCGTTGACGCGGCGCACCAGCGGCGCCTGCATGCGGATCTGGGCGCCGGTCGAGCGGATCCGCCGGATCGCCTCGCGGACGAGCGCCGTGGAGAGCTCGCGCGGGTGGGAGAAGTGCGCCATGACGGCGAGCTGGCGGCCGGAGGCGACGACCCGCTCGAAGAAGCGCAGGACGTCGTCCGCGTCGTCGTCGGTGACGAAGCGCTGCGGCCAGTAGGCGAGCGCCTTCGTGCCGATGCGCAGCGAGCGCAGGTGCGCGAAGTCGGGCGCGAGGAGCGGCTCGAGGTGGGCGCGGAGCGACGCCGTCTTCATGATCATCGGGTCGCCGCCGGTGACGAGGACGTCGGTGACCTCGGGATGCCGGCGCAGGTAGGCCTGCAGCCGCTCCGAGGCGCGGGCCTCGAACTTGAGGTCGGCCATGCCGACGAACTGGGGCCAACGGAAGCAGTAGGTGCAGTAGGCGTGGCAGGTCTGCCCCTGTGACGGAAAGTAGAGGACCGTCTCGCGGTACTTGTGCTGCACGCCCTCGACGGGCCGGCCGTCGAGCTTCGGCACGTTGTGGGTGAGCTGCCCGGCCGGGTGGGGGTTCATCCGCAGGCGGATTTCGTCGGCCGCGACCCGGATCTCGGGCGCCGCGGCGCGCGCGCGCAGCAGCGAGGCCACGCGCTCGTACGCCTCGGGCGCGAGCATCTCGCGCTGCGGGAAGGTGAGCTGGAAGATCGGGTCGTCCGGCACCGCGTCCCAGTCGACCAGGTCGGCCACGTAGCTGTTGGTGCGGAACGGCAGAACCTGCGAGAGGACCTCGACGCCCTCGCGGACGTCGGCCGGCAGCTTCTCGAACCGCGGGTCGGCGGCGATCTGGCGCAATCCGATCGCCCGGTAGCGCTCCGCGGGCGCGATCGCCTGATGGGCCAGTTGGGCCTGATGCATGGGGTTCTCCTCTCGCGTCCGTGGCCGGCGCCGAGGAGACGAGTCTCGGAAAGAGCGAGAGCGGCTCGACGGGCCGGACCGGTCTTCACCTCCTCGGGCCGGTGCCGCGTCTTCGAATCCCCGCGCCGTGGGCGGGGTCCACCCGGGCGAGGGCCACGTCACCGACCAGCTCGCGCCCACCGCGGCGAGCCTTCGGGTGCTGCGATGCGCGTGATGCGCTCTCGCAGGGTACCAGACCGGCATCGCACGCCGCAAAGGCGCGGTGCGGCGCAACGCGAGCGAGCCGCTTCGATCTCGCCCTGCCCAGGCACGAGCAGGGGCGCGTCGCGACGCGCCCCTACAGCAGCGCGGTCGCCGGTGGAAGAGGCCGTCGCGCGAGGGTCAGCTCGCTGGCTCGTCGGGGTAGGTGCGGCGGATCTCGGCCACCGAGGCGCGGAGGAGCTCCTCGAGCACGGCGAGGTCGACGTCGGCCAAACGCTTCAGGTAGAGGCAACTGCCGCCGCTCGCCCGGTGCTTGCCGAGGCGCGCGAGCCGCTCCTCCTGCCCCGCGAAGCCGGCCAGGACGTAGACGGTGAGGTCGCGCTTGCGCGGTGAGAAGCCGGCGAGCATCCAGTGCCCCTCGCGACCGCTCGTGTACCGGTAGCGGTAGCGGCCGAAGCCGACGATCGACGGGCCCCACATCGCGGGCGGCGCGCCGGTGACCCGCTGCATGATCTCGAGCAGCCGCTCGCAGTCGGCGCGGCGCCCCGCGTCGTCGACCGCCGCGACGAACGCGGCGACGCTCGCGCCGGTGGGTGCGGTCTTCAGCTCGGCCATCGGCGCCCTCTCACCCCGCCGCATCGAAGGCGGCGCGGATCCAGCCCGCGAGCTCGGCGTCGACCTCGGTGGGGTCGGCGAGCCAGGCGGAGAGCTCCGCGAGCGACTTGCCCGTCTTCTCCTGGAGGTTCTCTAGCTGCGTCCGGACCGCCTGCTCGACGTCCGCCATGGTGCGCCTCCTATCGCCTGCGTCGGGACGCCGATCCTGCCAGGGAGGGGGCGGTCTGTCGAGCCGGGCCGCGGCGAGGTCGGGCGACGGCTTCCCAGGCGACAAGCCGGAGGCTACGATCGGCTGCAGGCTCTTCAGCCGCGACAGAAGTTCGACGAGAGGAGGTAGCGATGCCGGAGACTCTCCGCTATTCCGTGACCATCCAGGCCGCTCCGGAACGGGTCTGGGAGATCCTGCTGGCGCGTCCGACCTACGAGGCGTGGACCCGGCCCTTCTCGGAGGGCTCGACCTACGAGGGCACCTGGGCCGAGGGGGAGCGGATCCGCTTCCTCGGGCCCGGCGGCGACGGGATGCTCTCGGAGGTCGCCGCGATGCGGCCGGCGGAGTTCCTCTCGCTCCACCACATCGGCGAGGTCCGCGACGGTGCGGAGGTGCTGGGGCTCCCGGATGCCGGCCGCTGCGCGGGGCCGTTCGAGAACTACACGCTGACGCGCGTGGGAGACGGGACCGAGCTCGTCGTCGAGGTCGACGTGACGGCAGAGTTCGAGGCGTTCATGAACGAAGCGTTCCCGAAGGCGCTGGCGATCCTGCGGGAGCTCTGCGAGGGGGCGGCGGAGTAGCCGCCGCGGGAGCGACGACCATGCCGACGATCGATCCGCGCATCGACGCCTACATCGCGAAGGCCGTGCCGTTCGCGCAGCCGATCCTCCACGAGCTGCGCGAGCTGGTGCATCGCGGTTGCCCGGAGGTGGTCGAGACGATCAAGTGGAGCACGCCCGCCTTCGACTTCCACGGCCCGCTCGCGCACATGGCGGCGTTCAAGGCGCACTGCGTCTTCGGCTTCTGGAAGGGGAAGCTGGTGGCCGAGCTGCCCGGCGAGGCCGAGGCGATGGGGCAGTTCGGAAGGATCCGGTCGCTCGCGGACCTGCCGGCCGGCGAGCTGGTGGTGGAGTGGACGCGCAAAGCGGCGGCGCTCAACGCCAGCGGGGTGAAGCTCGAGCGGCCGGTCAAGCACGCGAAGCCGGCGCTCGAGGTGCCCGAGGACCTGGCGGCCGAGCTGGCGAAGAAGAAGCACGCGCGGGCGCGGGCCACCTTCGAGGGCTTCCCGCCGAGCCACCGGCGGGAGTACCTCGAGTGGCTCGCCGAGGCGAAGCGCCCCGAGACGCGCGCCAAGCGGCTCGCGACGACCCTCGAGTGGCTCGCAGAGGGCAAGTCCCGGAACTGGAAGTACCAGAAATAGCAGCGGAGAATCTGGTGACAGTTTACTTATTTGCTCGCAGGGCTGGACAAGCGTCGCGCGCGTCGGGCAAATAAGTAAACTGTCACCAGATTCCGGAGGCGGTGTCAGCTGCCGTCGCGGCAGGCGATGGCGCCGCTGCTGACGAGCTCGTCGAGGAGGGCGAAGAGGGCACGGCCGCTCATCGCGAACGGGTCGAGGGTCGCCCGCTCGGAGAAGCGCAGGATGATCGCCTGGTTGACGCGGTTCAAGTTCACGCTGCCCATCCGCCAGCCGGCGAAGCGGCGCTCGGCGATCTCGGCGTAGTCGAGGATCGTCACCTCGCGGTGCCGCGGGTCGCGGACGATCGCGGCGTAGAGCGCGTTGACCGTCTCGCGGCCCCCCTCGAGCACCTGCAGGAAGACGTTCCCCGGCGAGTAGGTGCAGAGGATGCCGGTGATCCCCCGCTCCAGGTTGTGCTTGCGGGAGTCCTCGAGAATCGAGGCGACGAGCGCGTCGTCGATCTCGCCCGCGGCGCGGCTCGCGTAGAGCAGTCGTACCAGCATCTCCGTCACTCCCCTAGGTCTTGCGGTCGGAAAGCAGCGCGAGGAGCTCGCGCCGCAGGTTGGAGTCCCTCAGGAACGAGCCGCGCATCACGCTGTTGGTCATCTTCGAGTCCATGTCCTTCACGCCGCGCCACTGCATGCAGTAGTGGTCGGCCTCCATCACGATCGCCAGGCCGTCGGGCTGCATCTTGTCCTGGAGGAGGTCGGCGAGCTGGATGATCGCCTCCTCCTGGATCTGCGGCCGGGTCATGACCCACTCCACGAGCCGCGCGTACTTCGACAGGCCGATGAGCGCCGAGTGCTCGTTGGGCATGACGCCGACCCAGACGCGGCCGATGATCGGGCAGAGGTGGTGGGAGCAGGCGCTGCGCACGGTGATCGGGCCGACGATCATCAGCTCGTTCAGGCGGCTCACGTTCGGGAACTCGGTCACCGGCGGCTCGGGGCGGTAGCGTCCGCCGAAGACCTCCTTGACGAACATCTTCGCCACGCGGCGGCCGGTGTCCCGGGTGTTGTGGTCGCTCTCGGTGTCGATGACCAGGGTGCGCAGCACTGCGGCCATCTTCACCGCCACCTCCTCCTGCAGTGCGTCGAGCTCCCCCTCCTCGATGAAGGCGGCGATGTTGTCGTTGGCGTGGAAGCGGGCGCGCGCCGCGAGGATGCGGGCGCGGATGCGGTCGGCAACGGGGGTGCCGCTCCCGGCGGCGTTTCCGGCCTTCGCGGGGCCCGTTCCTTCCTGGTTCGGCATGGCTCGTCGTCTCCTTGCTCGGGGGAGCTTACACGGTACTTCAGCGCGCTCCCTCGGATGGTCCCGACTCGGGTACTACGGCAGCGCCGACGGTCCCGGATGACCCCCTCTGAGTCGGTGGGAGCTACCAGGTCTTCTGTAGGCGAGATTCGGCACTGCGGTTCCTCGTGCAGCCGAGCGAAGGCCAGGCGAAGCCGTCTCAGGTGAGGCAGCTGCTGCGGTGTGTGGACGAGCATGATCTGAAGCGGGAGCGAATTCGATGAAGGACTCCGCCGGTCTGTCCCCGCCGGAGGCTGACCGGAAGTCCGCTACGGGGCGACCGGATCGCCCGATGGCGGCGGGGGCGCCGGCGGGGCGGCTTCCGACGCCGTCCCCGCCACCGTCTCCTCGCGCTCGACCGCGATCGAGCAGTCGGTGACGAGAGCGGCGAGGGCGCCCACGGCGGCGAGGATCGGGGCGAAGACGACGCCCACGACCCCGACGGTGAGCGGGAACTCGGCGATGCTGCGGTCCCCCTGCTGGATCACGATGCGGCGGACGTTGCCCTCGTGGACGAGTTGCTTGACCTTGTCGACCAGCTCGCCCCCCTGCACCTTCGTCGTCTCCCACCAGGTACGCGTGCCCATCTGCGGCCTCCTTGCCGACCCTTGCCGCTGCCAGCGCAACGATGCGGTCGTCTGGAGATACGCGCGGACGGCGGATTCGTTCGGGTTCGGGATGGGCGTCGCTGGTCGGTCACGCGTCCCCCCCCCCCCCCCCCCCCCCCCCCCCCCCCCCGGGGGGCGGGCGCGCCCCCCCCCCGCGCCCCCCCCCGCC
>JAHDVN010000075.1:0-6215 GCA_023384635.1 Thermoanaerobaculia bacterium | reverse complement strand
CGAAGCGAACCGGGGTCGGGCGGGAGAGGCGGCCCGGCGCGACCGCTGACAGCCCCTGACAGCGGAGCGTGGTCAGATCGCGGCCGCGCGAAGGGGCGCGCACCCCGCGCGCCCCGGACGACGGGAGGGGAGAGATGAGCGAGATCAGCTATGCGAGCCGCGTGCGCGGCTGTCTGCTGGGCGGGGCGCTGGGCGATGCGCTCGGGGCGCCGCTCGAGTTCCTCGGGTTGGAGGAGATCCGCGAGCGGTTCGGGAAGGGCGGCCTGCGGGACCTCGAGCGGGCCTACGGGCGGGTGGGGGCGATCACCGACGACACGCAGATGACCCTCTTCACCGCCGAGGGGCTGATCCGCGCCTGGGTGCGGGGCGACGCCCGCGGTGTCTGCGATCCGGCCGCGATCGTCCATCACGCCTACCTGCGCTGGCTCCACACCCAGGGCGATCCGTGGCGGGAGATCGCGGGCGCTCCCGGCGAAGAGGAGCCCGACGGCTGGCTCGTGCAGGAGAGGTGGCTCCACGCCCGCCGCGCGCCCGGGCGGACCTGCCTCGGGGCGCTGCGCGGGGCGCGCGGCCTCGGCACCCCGGCCCGCAACGACTCGAAGGGGTGCGGCGGGGTGATGCGCGTGGCCCCGGTGGGGCTGCTCCCGCACACCGGCACCGGAGGGGAGCGCGAGATCGAGGAGATCTTCCGCCTCGGGGTCGAGACCGCCGCGCTGACGCACGGCCACGTGACCGGGCAGCTGCCGGCCGGCGTGCTCGCGGCGGCGATCTTCGCGATCGTCCGCGAGGGGCGGCCGCTCGGCCCGGCCCTCGACGCGGCGACCGGGCTCCTCCGCGCCTGGCCGCACCACGGCGAGACACTCCGCGCCCTGGAGCGGGCGCGCGCGCTCGCGGCGCGGGGCGGCGTCACCGCCGAGCGGCTCGAGTCGCTCGGCGGCGGCGGGATCGCCGAGGAGGCGCTGGCGATCGCGGATCCGGGCCCGGAGGCGCTCTGGGAGGCGCTGGTGCTCGCCGCGAACCACTCCGGCGACTCCGACTCCACCGCCGCGATCGCCGGCAACCTGCTCGGCGCGCTCCACGGCGAGGGGGCGCTCCCCGCCGGCGCGCTCGCGGAGCTCGAAGGGCGGGGGGCGATCGCCCGCCTCGCCGACGACTTCGCCGCCGAGATGGAGGGGACGCGGCCGCGCCATGGGACTTCCTCTTCGGTCGCGCAGGTCGACGACGGCACGCCGCTCGCCGAGCCCGTGCCCCCAGCGGCCGGCCTCGAAGCGTGGTGGGAGCGCTATCCGGGGTGGTGAGGCGGAGAGGAGCGGGAGAGGCACGCCCCCTGGCATTCCCGCCCCGCTCTCGATAGGTTCGGGCGCGTCCTGCCCTCACGAAAGGAGCCTTCGATGGCCAGCTCGATCCTGCCCCGGAACCAGACCTCGCCCGAGCGCGTGCTGCGCGTCGTCGTCGGCGCCGCGATCCTCTCCCTGGTCTTCGTCGGACCGAAGTCGGCCTGGGGGCTCCTCGGCCTGATTCCGCTCCTCGCGGGCCTCGTCGGCAGCTGCCCGCTCTACACGCTCTTCGGCATCAACCGCTGCCCGGCCACCCGCCGCTGAGCGACGGCCCTGCGGCGGCCGGCTACCGCTCCGGCGTCGCCGGCGAGTCCGGCGCGAGGCGCCAGGCGGGGCGGTCGTCCTCGAGGCGCACGTGCTCGAGCGGCGCGGCGCGCTGGAGGAGCGGCAGGTAGGGCGACGGGCCGTCGATCCAGTACCAGGAGGTCCCCGAGTAGTCGTAGACGACGTGCGCCTCGCGCGCGGTGGAGTCGATCACCCAGCCGGCCGGGCCGCGCGCCAGCGGCGTGGGCCCCAGGTTCGGGGCGTTTCGCGCAAAGGCGATCGCGTAGTTTCCCTCGGCGACGATCTCGTACGGCTTCGTCCAGCGGTGCGCGAGCTCGCGCAGGCGCGCGGGAGACCACTCCCGGCGGTGGCCGCGCAGCCGCCAGGCGTCGTCGTAGATCGCGGCGGCCGGCTCGTAGCGACCGGCCGCGAGGAGCGCGAGCTCGAGGTCGCGCACCGCGCGCGGGTCGGGCTGCGGGACGAGCTCGCCGGCGGCAGGGGACCTCTCGTCCGGGGCCGCCAGGGAGGCGTCCCGCCCCTCGCCAAGCGCCTGGCCGGCGCCGCCGCCGCCGCGGCCGCCGGGGCCTTCCGCCGCCGCAAGCTCCTCGAGGTGCGGGGTGAAGCGGTCGATCACCCCCTCGATCGCCGCCTCGACGGCGGCGGCGAGCTCGCCCGTCCCCTCGTACGGGGCGAGATAGCCGTCGAGGACGCGGGCCGCGGCGAGATCGGGCAGGAGCGGCTCGAGGGCGTAGCCGATCTCGAGGCGGGCGAGGCGGCGCGCGGGGTCGACCCAGAGCAGCAGACCTCGGCCCTCGGTCGCGGTTCCCACGCCGAGCTCCCGGTACCACCGGCCCGCCTGCGCCTCGGGGGAGCCCTGGCCGGGAGCGGCGACGACGACCCGGTAGTCGACGCCGTAGCGGCTGCCGACGAAGCGGAGGTGCCGCTCGATCCGGGCGCCGTCCTCGTGGTGGAAGAGGCCGCCCTCGTCGCGCAGGAAGCTCTCCGGGCCGGGGGCTTCGCCACGGCAGCCGGCGGCGAGCACCAACAGGAAGGAGAGGAGGGCCGCCGTCGGGCGAGGGCGCGGGGAGGTCGCGCGCCAGGGGAGTGCCGGTCGCATGACCCGATTGTCGCACTCCGGAAGGGGGAGAGGGGCCGCGCCCTCCGGGCCGGATAGGATCGCTCCCCCCGCGCCGGCGGCGCGGCCTCCGCCATGGCCAAGAAGGACAGGGACGACTGCTGCGAGCGCTACCGGGAGGGCAAGAAGCTCTGCAAGGGCTGCCCCCTGCGCGAGACGCTCACGAAGAAGGAGCGGCGGAAGCTCCGGGAGAAGCACCGCGGCTGAGCTTCTCGAGGAACGCCGCCGCCTCGCGGGCGATCCGCTCGCGACGCTCCGGGGCATGCGGTCGAGCGTGCGGTAGGGCATGGCGAGGCGCGGGTTGCCGGCGAGCCGCTCCCGCTGTCGAAGATCGCCTGGCACCTTGCCGGCACCTTGCCGTGGCAGCCGAAAAGTGGCTGGCACCTTGAGAGGTCCCACCCCGCGGGGTATGGCGGGGTGGGGGCGAGGGGACCTAGCGTCGGGGGGTCGTCCGACAGCTCTCTCCCGCCATGGCATCGCGCGCCCCGGCCCGCTCCCCGTCGAGCCCGTTCCCGAGCGGGAGGGGTCCGCTCGCCGGGTGGATCCTCGCCCTCGCTCTCTTCGGGACCCTCCTCGCCCCGCCGGCGGCGTGGGGGCAGGGGGAGATCGTCTGGGTCGAGATCGAGCTCGCGGTCGATGGCGCCGGGCAGGCGCTCGTCACCTACCAGGCGCGGTGGCAGACCTCCGGGAAGATGCGCGCCTTCTACTTCCAGGGCGAGCAAGCCGAGCCCTGGTTCCAGGGCGGACAGGCCGAGCTCCCGGGCGGGGAGAGCTGGCCGCTCGCGATCACCGAGGTGGAGCGCGGGCGCTGGGACATCGCGCTCGCGGAGGACCGCGCCTGGGGGCCGGGCGAGGCGACCTACACCTTCTCCTACCGCGCCGATCTCGTGGCGAGCGGGCAGGTGGGGCTCACCCGCACCGGCGAGGGCGAGGAGCTCGCCTTCCTCAACTGGTCGCCGGTCGCCTGGGACCAGCCGCTCACGCACGAAACGCTGGTGGTGCGCTTCCCCTCGGTGCCGATGCCGCGCGCCGGAGAGCTCCCGCTCGCGGAGGTGTCGGGGGCGACCGGGCTGCGCACCGAGCCGTGGGTCAACGAGCGGTACCTGATCACTTACCGGGGAGAAGGGGATCCGCCGTCGCTCTGGGTCCGCTTCCACCGCGACGGGGTGGGAGCCCGCGAGGACCACCGCGTGCAGCTCTACCTGCCGGCCGGGCAGCTGCCGGGCCTCGCGGCGGCGGCCGCGGAGCGGGCCGAGGCGGCGCGGGTCGAGGCCGCGCGGCGCGTCGAGGAGGAGCGCGCGCGGGCGGCGCACCGCGCCGAGGCCGAACGGCTCGCGCGCGGCCGGCGCCTGACGCTGGTGCTGCCGCTCCTGCTCGGCCTCGCGGCGCTGGCTCTTCTTGTCGCCGGCCGCAAGCTCAGGGGGCTGGTGCGCGCCGCGGCGACCGCCCCCGACCTGCTCTGGGAGCGGGACGACTGGGAGCCGCCGCGCCTGCGCCTCTCCACCTTCCGCAAGCCGGGGAAGGTGGCGGAGCTCCCGGATCTCGAGGCGCTGGTGCTCCTCGGCCTGCCGTTCCAACCGATGCTGGCGATGCTCCTCGACCGGCTGGAGCAGGGCGGGAGGGTGCTGCGCGAGCGGGCGGAGGGCGCGCTGCGGCTGGCGCGTTCGGGATCCGAGCCGCCGGACGACGAGCCCTATCTCGGAGCGCTCTGGGAGCGGCTGCCGGAGGCCCCGGCCCCGGTGCCCGAAGGTCTCGCCGGGGAGCTCGGCGAGCTGGTCGTCGGCACCGTGCAGCGCAAGGCCTGGGACGCCGACCTCGACGCCACGCGCGAGCACTACCGGAAGCTCTTCGCCTCTCTCTTCCCGAGCGTGGTCGCCCTCGAAGGGATGAAGGTCGCGGCCGAGGCGCGGGAGGGTGAGCGCTTCTATCCCGGGTGGGTCAGCCGCCACCACGGCTCCGGCCCCGCGGTCTGGGGCGGGGAGAGCGGCTCGCTCGTCCGCGGCGGTGGCGGGGAGTTCGGAGGCGCGGGCGCCACGGCGAGCTTCGCCGCCGCGATGCCCGAGCTGGGGGCGGCCCCGGCGCGCGCCTCGATGGCCGCCTACGGTGCGGCCGACCTCGTCTCCGCCTACGAGCACGCCGCCTGTCACAGCGCCTGCCACTCGGCCTGTCACTCGGCGTGTCACTCGGCCTGTCATTCGGCGTGCCACTCGGCCTGTCACAGCGCCTGCCACTCGGCCTGCCACTCCGCCTGCGTCTCGGGAGGGTCGAGGTGAGCGGCCTCTGGCCCACCCCCGCGGAGGCTTCGACGCTCCGCTTCGTCTTCCCCGGGCCCGATCTCCGCGGCCGCGTGCTGCTCGCCGCCGGTGCCTTCACGCTCGGCCTCACGGCCTGGAGCCTGGCGCCCTTCCCGCTGGGGTTGCCCGGGCTGCTGCTCGTGCTCCTCGGCCACCTCCCGCTCTGGGTGAAGCGCCAGACCACCGCGCCCGGAGGGGCCACCCCGCGACACGAGGAGGTCTGGGTACCGGTGGAGGACGACTGGCTGGAGCGCGTCACGAAGCTCGAGCAGCGCGGCGAGCGCTGGGACGCGACGCCCTGGGACCTCTCGAACCCGCTCGGCTGCTCGACCCTCTTCGGGATCCTCGTGGTGGTGGCCGGGGGCGCGGCCCTCGCCGGCCTCTTCCTCGGGGCCGACTTCCTGCTGCGGCTCGGGGTCGCGGCGCCGGCCCTGTTCGTCCCCCTCTGGCTCAACGGGATGCGCACCACCTGGAACCCGAGCGAGCTGCGCAAGAAGGGCGAGGCGCTGGCGGCCGCGCGGCAGGTGGCGGCGGTGCTCGGCCAGGACGACTTCGAGCCGGTGCCGCTGCTCGCCCTGCGCGAGGGCAAGCGCGGCAAGTACCCGGTCGACGCCCGCCTGATGCTGCGGCCGGCGCGCGAGGACGAGTCGGGCTTCCTCGGCGTGCAGCTCCAGGTGGCGCTCAACAACGTGCAGGGGACCGACTACCCGTACCTCTACGCGGTGGTCCTGGGGCGCGGGAGGTTCGAGCTGCCGCGGCCGGATTCCGCGCTCGCCGGCAAGAGCCGGCGCCACGTGGTCTGGGAGACGGGCGAGAGCGAGGGGGTGCGCTTCCTCGTGCTGCGCCAGCACGCCGACAAGAAGGGGGGCTGGCACACGACGCCGCTGCAGCTCGGCGGCATCGTCGAGTCGGCGCTCGACCTCGCCCGCGAGGCCTGGAAGGCGAGCGGCGGCAAGGTCGGCCCGTGATCGCCTGGCCCTGGTCGCGGCCCCGGCCGGAGCCCGCGCCCGCCGAGGGGCCGATCTGGGTCGAGCTCTCCCAGGATCAGCCGCATCCGATCGACCTGCGATGGGTCGACGAGCTCGTGGCGAGCGCGCGGCCGCACCTGCGGGTGCGGCCCGAGGACGAGCTGCTGATCCTGGTCCCGAACCGGCCGGTGAAGGTGAACGGCACGGCGTTGCGGGT
>JAHDVN010000074.1:8247-12450 GCA_023384635.1 Thermoanaerobaculia bacterium | reverse complement strand
CTCGGCCCGCGGCCTCTGCGACCCGGACCTCCTCGGGCCGGAGCAGCGCGAGCTGATCGCCTCGGTCGGCCTCCTGCCGGAGAACCTCGTGGTCGAGGTCACCGAGCGGGTGGCGATCGCCGGCAACCGCGAGGTGCGCGGGGCGGTCGACCGGCTGCGCGCCGAGGGGGTGCAGTTCGCGGTCGACGACGTCGGCGCCGGCTACGCCTCGCTCCAGGCGGTGGCGGAGGTCGAGCCGCAGTACCTGAAGTTCGACCTCTCGCTGGTGCGCGACATCCACCAGAGCCGGATCAAGCAGGGGCTGCTCGAGAGCCTGGTCGGCCTCGCGGAGAAGATCGACGCCCGGGTCGTGGCCGAGGGGGTCGAGCAGGCCGAGGAGTACCACACGCTGCGCGAGCTCGGCGTACCGCTCGCGCAGGGCTTCCTCTTCGCCGCACCCCAGCCGGAGATGCACTTCGACCTCCGCCTGCCGGAGTGAGCTCCGGGGCCGGACCGACCGCCATCCGCTTGCCCTCCGGCCATCTCTGGACGCTCTCCGGCCGCCTGCGGGCCGCGCTGGCGCCGCCCGCGCCGCCGCCGGCCGTGCCCTGGTCGACCGACCTCGAGGATCCCGCGGTCGGAAGGGTTCGCCTCACCGGCCTGCTCTCCGGTCCGCCGGAGGCGGTGTGCCTGCTCCTCCTCGTCCACGGCCTCGGCGGCTCGGTCGCCAGCCCCTACCTCGTGGCCGCTGCCTCGGCTGCAGCCGGCGCGGGGCTCGCGACGCTGCGGCTCGACCTGCGGGGGGCCGACCGGGCGGGGGAGGACTACCACCACGCCGGCCTGACCGCCGACCTCCAGGCGGCGCTCGCGAGCCCGGAGCTGGCCCGCTTCCCGCACCTCCTCCTCGCCGGCTTCTCGCTCGGCGGGCACCTGGTGCTCCGCTACCTCACCGAGGAGCCCGAGCCGCGCGTGCGGGCGGGGGCGGCGGTCTGCGCCCCGCTCGATCTCGCGGCGGGCGCCGACGCGATCGACGCCCCGGCCCGCTGGCCGTACCGCCGCTATCTCCTGAACCATCTCGTCGAGATCTACGCCGCGGTCGCCGCCCGGCGCCCGGTGCCGGTGCCGGTGGAGCGGGCCCGGAGGGTCCGCCGGCTCCGGGAGTGGGACGACCTCGTGGTCGCCCCCCGCTTCGGCTTCCGCGACGCGGCGGACTACTACGCCCGGGCGAGCGTGGGGCCGCTCCTCGGGGCGCTCCGCCGCCCGGCGCTGCTGGTGGCGGCGCGGCGCGACCCGATGGTGCCGGCGGCCACGCTCGACGCCGCGCTCGCCCGCCGCCCGGCGGCGCTCCAGGTCCGCTGGGCGGAGCGGGGCGGCCACGTCTACTTCCCGGCCGGCCTCGACCTCGGCCTGCCCGGGCCACGGGGCCTGGAGGGGCAGCTGCTGGGCTGGCTCGGGGCCAACTTCGGATAGCTGGCGGGGGCGGGCGGAATGGGGTAGCGTCGCGCCGTGCCCCGGATCCCGCGCTCGAGTCGATTCCTGATCCCGAACCTGATCACCGGGACCAACATCGCCATCGGCTTCTGCTCGATGCTGGCGGCGGCCCAGGACCGCTTCGACACCGCCGTCCATCTGCTGGTGCTGGCGATCTTCTGCGACATCTTCGACGGCCTCCTGGCGCGGCTGCTCCACGCCACCAGCCGCTTCGGGCAACAGCTCGACAGCCTCTCGGACGCGATCTCCTTCGGCGCCGCTCCCGCCTTCCTCGTCTTCCAGACGACGCTGCGCGACCTCGGGGTGCTGGGCGTCGTCGCGGCGGTCTGCTACCTGATGGCCGGGGTGCTGCGCCTCGCGCGCTTCAACCTGCTCTCCGACGCGCACGAGAAGGACCGCCGCACGCTCGGGGTGCCGATCCCGATCGGCGCCGGCTACCTGATGGCCGCGGTGCTGATGCGCGACGCGATGTCGGCGCAGGCGACGGCGATCCTGGTCGTGGTGATGGCGCTGCTGATGGTCTCCACCGTGCGCCTGCCGCAGCTCAAGGGGCGCGGCATCGTCTCGCTGATGCTGCTGGTGGGGATCGCCAACTACCTCGCGGTGGTCGCCTGGCCGTCGTGGAAGACGGTGATCTGGTGGAACCTCTGGAACGCCGTGATCCTCCTCACCGCCGCGGTGCTCGACCGCCGGCGGCCGGACGAGGAGCCCGAGACCGAGATCGCCTGAGCGGGGCCGGCGCGCGGCGGGCCGCTATGCGCCGCCGAGCTGGCCTTCCTTCAACAGGTTGCTGAGCGCCTTGAACGAGGGGTGGTCCTTGTGGACCGCCCACTCGAAGGCGACCGACTCGAGGCTGGTGACCTGGGCCCCCGCCTGACGCATGCGCGCGAGCGCGTGCTCCCGGTGCTCGGCGCCGCGGCCGGAGACGGCCTCCCAGACCACCTGCACCGGGAAGCCCTTGCCGCGTCCGGCCAGCACGGTCTGCATGACGCAGACGTGGGCCTCGATCCCGGCCACGACGAGCTGGATCTCCCCCGGCTCGAGCCCGGGGCGCAGCTCGCGGAGGAGCTCGGTGAAGCCGGGCTCGGCGAAGCAGCCGAACGCCACCTTCTCGAACTTCCGCTTCGGCACCGCCAGCGCGTCGAAGACCTCGAGCAGCTCGGGATTCGTGCCCCCGAGACCGCGCGGGTACTGTTCGGTGAGCATCACCGGCACGCCGAAGAGGTCAGCCATCCGCATCAGCCGCTTCGTGGCCGCCACCACCAGCTCCGGCCGGTGGACCATCTCCACGAGCTTGCCCTGCAGGTCGATCACCACCAGGATGCTGCGATCCGCGCGCGCCAGCTCCATCGTCCTCTCCTCCTGCCCGGGTCCGTTCCGGCCTCACCAGCCGGCCCGGGGGATTCTCTCACTCTCCGGCCGAAGGCCCTGAAAGGCATTCTGGGTGAGGGGGGAGGAGTGGAACTGCCGCGAGATTGCCGGCCGCTGACCGGTCCCCGTCGGAAAACGCATGGCACCTTCCGGCAGCCCGCGTCATCCCGAGCGACGGCGAGGGATCTGGGTGGGGGTGGAGGCGGCATCTCCGGCGAGACCCGGACCGGTGCGAAAGCGGACCGAGCGCCCGACCGCAACTCGCCTGGCACCTTCTTCACAACTCGCCTGGCACCTTCTTCAGCAGCACCCACTTCACCTTCGTGGGGAGCGATCGCGCCTTCGGCCTGCTGCAGCCGGTCTTGAGTTTCCGGCTTGCCGTGTTGCCGTACCAATGGTACGGTATTACGTATGAAGACGACCTTGGTGCTCGAGGACGGGGTGGCGGCGCGCCTGCGCGAGGAGGCGGCGCGGCAGGGGCGGTCGATGTCGGAGCTCGCCGAGGCAGCGCTCCGGCGGTATTTCGCCGAGCCGGCCGGCGAGGTGCGCGAGCCGGCGCCGCTGCCGGTGCACGACGGCGGAGGCCTGCTCGTGGACGTGGCCGACCGCGAGGCGCTCGACCTCCTGCTCCACGAGCGGCCCTGATGCTGCTCGTCGATACCAACGTCCTCATCTACGCGACGCTCCGCTCGTGCCCGGAGCACGAGCCCTGCCGTGCCGCGCTCGCCGCCCTCCGTGCGGGGGCCGCGCCCTGGTTCCTTACCTGGCCGATCCTCTACGAGTTCCTGCGGGTGCTGACCCATCCGCGTGCGCTTGCCGAGCCGCTCGCTCCCGCGGCGGCCTGGGAGGTCGTCGAGCGCCTCCTCGATTCGCCTTCGCTGCAGCTGCTCGCACCGACCCCGCGCCACGCGGCGCTCCTCGCCGCCACCCTGCGCGAGGTTCCCCTGCTGCGCGGCTCGATCCTTCACGACGCCGCCACTGCAGTCCTCATGCGCGAGCACGGCGTGCGCCGCATCCTCACCAGGGATACCGGCTTCCACCGCTTCCCGTTCCTGGAGGTCGTCGACCCCCTCGCGGCCGGGTGAACGGGGGCAAGCGACCCGGCGAAGTCCGCTGCCAGCTCGGCGGGAGGGGAGGTGTCCCGGCCTGGCCGAGTGCCAGGCGGCTTGCGGCGAGGCCCGCCTATACTCCGCACCCATGGGCGAGCTGACCCTTTCGCAGGCGCAGGCGGAGATGCGCCGGGGATATCTCTGCGGCGCGCCGGGTGTCCTGGTGTCGGGGATCGTCTGGCTGGTGGCCGGGACGGTCGCCGCCCTGCGCTCGCCGCAGGCGGTGGAATTGGGCCTGCTGCTCCTTTACAGC
>JAHDVN010000074.1:6862-8237 GCA_023384635.1 Thermoanaerobaculia bacterium | reverse complement strand
TGCTGGCGCTCCTGGCCGGGGGGGTGGTCATCCATCCGGTGGGTGTCCTGCTGACCAAGGCGCTGGGGAGGAGCGGATCCCACTCCGCGCCGAACCCGTTGGGCCGGCTGGCCGCGGAGGGCACCTTCTGGCTGCTGGCGGGGATCGCCGTCGCGTGCGGGGTGTCCCTCCTGCGCCTGGAGTGGTTCTTCCCGGCGATGCTGCTCGTGGTCGGCGGGCGGTACCTCACCTTCCAGACGCTCTACGGCCTGCGCCTCTACTGGCTGCTCGGAGGGTTGTTCTGCGCCGCCGGCCTCGCGCTGGCCCTGGCGCGAGCGGGAGCACCCGCCGCGGCCCTGGCCGGGGGCGGGATCGAGCTGCTCTTCGCGGCGCTCCTGCTCGGCCAGGCGAAGCGAGACGCCGACTGACCCGGTCGAGGCGCCAACCTCTCTTCTTGGGCCGATGAGCACGCTCACCGCCTCGCGCGGTACCCGCTTCGACCTCGCCGTGCTCGCCGCGAACCTCCTCTGCGTGCCGTGGATCGGAGCGCGGATCGGGCGCTGGGACGCGGGGGCGGGGGCGCTCCTGGTCTTCGCCTGGGCGGCGCTCTCGCTCGGGGCGTTCCTCAAGCGCGTGCCGCTGCAGGCGCGCCTGGCGCGGCACGGCGAAGGCGAGTCGACGGCCGCGGGCGCGGAGGCCAACGGCACGCCGATGGGTTACCGCGTCGTCGCTTTCGTGCTCCTCGTGATGCTCTGGGGGCTCGGGGTGGCGCTCCTGGCGGCGGGGGGCGAGGCGTTGCGGGGCGGCTCCGGGGCCGGCGGGAACCCCGGCGCCCTCCTCGGCGCGCTCGCGGGCTGGCTGCCGGCGGCGCTCTTCACCGCCGCGCTCGTCGCGCCCGCGGGGGGCCGCACCTCGCCCTGGCGCGCACGGCCGGGGGCGGAGCTCGCGGCCGACCTGCTGCTCGGCGTCGGCGCCGTGATCGCCCTCGCCTGGTGGGAGGCCGGCTTCGCCCCGGAGCTGGCCGGCATCGCCCCCGAGATCTGGCTGCTCCGGCCGCTCGCAGTCCTCCTCGTCACCGTCCCCTTCGCGATCTTCTACCTCGCCCCCCGCCTCCTCTTCCTCGCCTAGGACCACCGCTCCCCCCGCGCCTGGCTCACCGCCGCCCTCGCCATGCACCCGCTGGCTTGGCGGATCGTCTTCTGAGGCCACCGCGCGGAGCGGCGGCCTGGAAAGGGGCGAGGTGCCAGCTCTCTCCCGGTCCCCCCGCGCCGCGTACAATGGGGCCAACTCCAGGTGATGAGGGAGGCTGCGTGCCCCGAGCCCACTCCATGGCGCCCCGGCTGGACGGCGTCGGCACACCCGGCGCTCCGCAGGGCGGCGTGACGAGACGCCGCCC
>JAHDVN010000074.1:0-6852 GCA_023384635.1 Thermoanaerobaculia bacterium | reverse complement strand
CTCAACGACCCGGTTCATGTCACGGAAGTCAATCGAGACGCCGCCCTGCGGCGCCCGCGCTCTGCTGGCAAGGAGTCACCGATGGCTGAGATCAAGACCAAGCCCACCGGCGCCCGCGTCGACGAGTACCTCGCTTCCCGGGCCGACGGCGAGCAGCTGACGGACTGTCGGGCCCTCATGGCCCTCTGCGGACGACTCACCGGGCAGGAGCCGAAGATGTGGGGCCCGAGCATCGTCGGCTTCGGGTCGTACACCTACCGGTACGAGAGCGGCCACTCCGGTCAGGCGCCTCTCGTCGGCTTCGCAGTCCGCGGCAGGGAGCTGGTCGTCTATCTCCTCATGGACAGCGCTGCGCAGGCCGCGCTCCTGGGCAGGCTCGGGAGGCACAGGCGGGGCAAGGTCTGTCTCTACCTCAAGCGTCTGGCGGATCTCGACGTCGAGGTCCTCGAGGCACTCATCGCCGGGTCGGTGAGGGAGATCGAGCGCCGCTATCCGGGCACAGCCGACGCCTGAGCCCGGGTTCCGGCCGGCTCTTCGCCCGTTTCGGAGCCCGCACCTCAGCCGGCTCGTCGACGAGCTCGGGGGGCTCGCGAGGGCGCGGTACGGCTGGAGCAGCTTCCTCATGGGGGGGACTACCTCTGGTCCCAGATCGAGCTCCTCCCCGACGGCTACCGCGAGGACCTGCTCCAGGAGCCCAGGACCCACGAGCGGGAGAGGAAGATCCTCTTCATCGACGACGAGGCCCTGTTCTGGCAGAGCCCCCGGGAGAGCAGGACGGCAGGCGGCGAGGGGCCGTCGCCGGGAGGTCAGTGCGAGCTCCGCAGCCGCGGGTCGCCGGTCGCCCCCGGCCCGGTCCCCGCTACGCGGGCGCCGAGAGCGCGTACTTGAGGCGCTCCCGGATCAGGCGCGCGATGCCGAGGCCGCCGACGGCGAAGGTGACGAGCGCCACGCCGACCAGCTCGTCGCGGCGGCCGAGGAGGAAGTACAGCCCCAGCCCGACCGAGAGGAGGCTGCAGGCGACCAGGAAGACGACCATGACCCGCCCCGAGCGGAGGCTGCGCCGGAGCTTCTCGATCTCCTTGGCCTTCAGGCGCTCGTTGTCCGAGAGGCTCAGGAGGCCCATGAAGAACCCCCACATGGTCAGCGAGAGCACGAGGTTCGTGAGGAACTGCGTCTCGCCGGCCGGGCCATCCACCCGGATCGCCGTGATCGCGCGGACCTGGTAGTAGATGCCAAGCAGGGCGAAGAGCAGGCTCAGGCGGCTCACCACGTGCAGCAGGTTGCTGATCATCTGCAGGGGGTTCTTCTCGCTCATGGGTGGGGCTCCCCGGATGGAGTTGGCGGGCGGCCGGCATTCTCCCACGTCGACCCCGGCGGCTGGCGAAGATCCCTTTCCCTGGGGTCTCGACTCCCTCGCGTTTGGGTGGGTGCGGCAGGAGAGAGTGCGCGTGCAGGTAGGCGGAGATTCGCCTTCAGGCCGGCACGACGGGCGGCTGGGTGGCCAGCGGGCGGGCGCGGCGCACGAGGGTGCGGTCGAAGGTGGCGAAGCGCGTCGCGGCGGCGCTCGCGGCGAGGTGGAGGGCGTCGGCGAAGTCGAGGCCGCCGCGCCACCAGGCGAGGGCCTGATCCACCTCGGGGCGGGCCTCGATGCCGGCCCCTTCGACGGCGAGCAGCCCCGCGACGAACTCCTGGATCCGCTCGTCGGCGAGGCCGTAGGCGCGGCGCAGGACCCAGACCGTCTCGAGCAGCACCGTGCGGGGGATCCAGACCGGGCCCGCCTCCAGGAGCGTCAGCGCGCGCCGCGCCTGCGCCGGGTCGTCGCCGGCCAGCAGGCGGACGAGCACGTTCGTGTCGATCGCCGTGGCGCCGCTCATCGCCCCCGGGCCGCCTCCTCGGCGATCGCCCGCTCCATCTCGGCGAGCGACCGGCGCGGCCCGCGATACCCCGCGGCGCCGAGCAGGTCCCCCCAGCCGAGGGGGCCGGCAGGCCGCCGGGCGCGCAGGACGACCGAGTCGCCCCGGTCCTCGACCACCAGCTCGGTGCCCGCCTCCCAGCCGTGCCGCTCCCGCAGCGCCTTCGGCAGCACCAACTGTCCCTTCGTGGAGAGCCGCGTAGTGTCCGACATCGTAAGATCATGGTAAGACAAGACCGTCCCTCGCGCAACCGCCCGCTCATCGCGCGGGCGCTTCCGAGCAGGGACGCCGACCGACCGTTGAAGCGCTCGCTGCCGCCGGCCTGCCGCGCGGAGCTTCCGCGAGATCCGCCGCCGAGGACTCTGTGGATGGGCAATCTCTGGAGCGGCCGTGCGCTCAGGCCCCGGGGTTCGAACCCGGGGTGGGCCGAAACCGAGCGGGGAGGGAGCCTTCCGGCTCCCTCCCGGTGAGGTGGGGCGTCAGCGCGCCGGCTGGACGGTGACGCCGCCGCTGCCGATCTCGATGCGGGCGGTGCCGGCGGTGCCGTCGGCGACGGCGCCGGAGAAGGTGCCGCGCTTCGCATGCTCGGTGCGGAGGCCGGGGAGGTCGACGTCGATGCCGCCCGAGCCGGTGCGGATCTCGAAGCGCAGTGCGGGCGGGGTGCCGGCGAAGCCGAGGGTGACGCCGCCGGAGCCGGTGTCGACGTCGAGCCGGCGGACGGCGGAGAAGTCGCCCTCGAGGCGGACCCCGCCCGAGCCGGTGTCGGCGACGACCTCGTCGCGCGCCACGAGCCCGGTGCCGCGGATCGAGCCCGAGCCGGTGTCGAGGCGGAGCGCTCCCTCGACCTCCGTGAGCTCGATGCCGCCCGAGCCGGTGTCGGCGGCGATCTTCCCGCCGCGCACCTGCACGAGCCGCACGCCGCCGGAGCCGGTGTCGACCTCCACGTCCCCCTCGACCCCTTCGAGCCGGACCGAGCCCGAGCCGGTGTCGACCGCGACCGCGCCGCGGTGGGCGGTGACTTCGACGGCGCCGCTGCCGGTGTCGATCTCGAGGCGGCCCTCGCCGGCGCGGGCGGTGATGTCGCCGCGGCCGGTGTCGAGGCGCAGGTCCCCGGCGACGCGCTCGGCGCGGATCGTGCCGGCGAGCGTGCGCAGGTCGGCGCGGGCCCCCGCGGGGAGCTCGATCTCGAGGTCGGCGTAGAGGAGGACGGCCTTGCCGTGCGGGCGGCCGTGCACGATCACCTTCTTGCCCCGGTACTCCGAGCGCACGGTGGTGCGGAAGCCGAGGATGCGCGGCAGCTCGGCCTCGGGGTAGACGTACTCCCGGTGTTCGTCGACCGGGTAGCCGAGGTCGATCTCGAGCTTCCCGTCGGTCTCCTCGAGGTCGAAGCGGAGGCGGTCGGCGAGCGCGGCCGACTCGGCGTGGACGGTGGCGCGGAGCACCACCTCGCCGCCCGCGGCCGGGCGGACCTCGATCCTCCCGGCCAGGTTGTCGAGCTTCAGGACGGCCCCCGGCGCGAGTGCCGCGCGGCTCTCGAGCGCGCGGGTCACCTCGGCGCCCCCGGCGGCAGGGGCGCCGCAGCCGGTGGCGAGGAGGGCGAGGAGGAGGACGGGCAGAAGCGCACCGGCGGCGGTCTGCGGCGCGCGAAGCGATCGTCGGATTCTGGGCATGGCGCTCTCCCGATGGACGGCGGGCGGCGGTGTCCGCCCTCTGGAGTCGAGTACGCGCCGGCGCCCGCCGGGTTTCGGAGCGGAGGGGTCCGGCGAGTAGAATCGCCCGGTCTCGCGACGGCCGCGGGGAGGGGATACCAGAGCGGGGGAGCTTCCGATGGAGCAGAAGCAGGCGGGTCCGTTCGTTCCTGCCGAGGTGGAGATGCGCGAGGCGACGCCGCGCGCCCTCCTGCTCGGCGTGGTCATGGCGGTGTTCATGGCGGCGGCCAACGCCTACCTCGGCCTCAAGGCCGGCATGACGATCGCCGCCACCTACACCACCGCGGTGGTCGGCATGGCGGTGATCAAGGCGCTCGGCGGGACGATCCTGGAGGAGAACTGCGCGCGCACCGTCGGCTCGATCGGCGGCAACGTGGCGGCCGGCGCCATCTTCACCCTGCCGGCCTTCTTCATCGCGGGGATCTGGCAGCCGTTCTTCACCCCGACTCACTACCTCGTCTCGACCGTGATCCTGGTCGCTGGCGGCATCCTCGGGATCATGTTCGTGACCATCACCCGGCGCGTGCTGGTGAACAACGCCGAGCTGCCGTTCCCGGAGTCGGTGGCCGCGGCCGAGATCCACAAGGCGGGGCAGAAGGGGCAGGGCGGCTCGCGCCACCTGCTCGCGGGGATGGGCCTCGGCGCCCTCTTCGCGCTGCTGACCGAGCTCAAGGTCCTCGCCGCGAAGTGGCAGGCGACCCTCGGGGTGGGCAAGGGGGCGCTGGTGGTGCGCGGCCCGGAGATGAGCCCGGCCTTCCTCGGCGTGGGCTACATCATCGGCCCCAAGCTCGCGGGAGTGAACTTCAGCGGCGGCGTCCTCGCCTGGGGCCTGCTCGCGCCGGCGATCGCCTTCTTCCTGCACTGGCACGACCCGGCGGCGGTCGGCAACTGGGGCGACGAGATCGTCCGCGTCTGGCGTGACTACGTGCGGCTGATCGCCATCGGCGGCATGCTCGTCGGCGCCTTCTACACCCTCTACAAGATGCGCACGAGCCTGGCGGAGGGGATCACCCGCTCGCTCGGCAACCTCTTCCGGAAGCGCAGCGAGGCGGAGGGGGCGACGCCGCGCACCGACCGCGACCTGCCGATCCAGTGGGCGATGGCCGGGATCGGCGCGGTGCTGGCGGTGATGGTCTTCGTCTTCCACTGGTTCGCCGGCAGCGCCCTCGCGGCGGTGGTCGCCGCGCTCGTGATGCTGGTTCTCGGCTTCGTCTTCGCCGCCGTCTCGGGCTACCTGGTGGGGATCATCGGCGTCTCCAGCAACCCGACGAGCGGGCTCACCGTCACGGTGCTCATCAGCGTCGCCTTCCTCATGGTCGTGCTCGGGCTCGAGGGGGCGACCGGGATCGCCGCCGTGCTCGGGGTCGCCGCCTTCACCTGCGTTTCCGTCTCCGTGGCCGGCGAGATGATGCAGGATCTGAAGGCGGGCCAGATCCTCGGCTGCACCCCGTGGCGGATGCAGGCCGGCGACATCCTCGGCGTCACCGCTGCCGCCCTCGTCATGTTCCTGGTCCTCTCGGTACTGCATCTCGGCGACATCAAGGGGGCGGTCTCCGACCGCCTCGGGGAGATGGAGCGGACCGGCGCCGCCAGCGTCGAGTACACGGGAGAGCACGCGGCCCTGGAGGCGCGGACCTATTCGCTCGCCGAGGTGCGCGCGCTCGCCCCCGAGCTCCAGAACGAGCTGCTGCAGACCAACGCCGGCTTCGGCGGAGCGAAGATCGCAGCGCCGCAGGCGAGCCTGATGGCGGTCGTCTCGCGCAGCATCATGGAGCGCAAGACCGAGTGGATCCTGATCCTGATCGGCGTCTTCATGGGGCTCTCCTTCATTCTCATGCAGGTCAAGAGCCCGATGCTGGTCTCGGTCGGGATGTACCTGCCCATCGAGACCTCGTTCGCGATCTTCGTAGGCGGCCTCTTCAAGGGGCTGCTCGACCGGATCGCGGAGAAGGAGAGCTGGGACGCCGAGCGCAAGGAGCGCTCGGGCAACACCGGGACGCTGCTCGCCTCGGGCCTCATCGCCGGCGAGGCGTTCGTCGGCATCCTCTTCGCGGCCCTCGCCTTCAACGACGTCGCCCTGCCGGAGGTCTTCGCCCGGCCGGCGTACCTCGCCAGCGTCGCGAGCATGGCGATCCTCGGTGCGGTGCTGGTGACGCTGCCGCGCCGGCGCGAGCGGACGGGGAGCTGAGGCGCCCCGGGCGCGCTCAGAGGCCGAGAAGGAGGAGCAGGACCAGCGCCACGGCGCCGACGGCGAGGAGGATCTTCGGCCAGGAGAACGGGGCGCTGCCGGCGACCTTGCCGGTGGCGCCGTTGACCAGGAAGCGGTAGGTCTTGCCTCCGTACTGGTAGGCGGCGATCCAGACCGGCAGGAGCGCTCCCTTGTAGGCGACTCCCGTGATTTCGGTCTCCACCTCGAGGTTCCGGTGCGTGTCGCCGGGCACCTCGGCGGCGCAAGCGGCGCGGATCTCCCGCTGCATCCGCTGCCGGGCGAACGCCCAGCCGTGCTCGAGGTCGACCCCGACCTCCTCGGCGAGGAAGCCGGAGAGGAAGCGCGGGTCGTAGGGGGTGAGGTCGGCGGTGGGGAACGGCTCGATCCCCTCCGTGTCGGCCGGTTGCAGGCCCTGGCTCGCCGGCACCGGCAGGTCGTCGAAGCCCTTCTCCAGCGTCCCCTGCCGCCACTCCCAGCGCGTGCGGCGCTCGCTGCGGGTGACGAGCCGGTGCCCCTGCCGCACCTGGACCGGGACGTCCTGGTGGAAGCCCGCCTCGGCGCGCCAGGTCGACCGGGTGGCCGCGTCGAAGGTCCAGAACGGGATGTAGACGCCGCGCAGCGTCTCGACCGACGCCCGCAGGCGCAGGTCGCCCGGACGGAACCAGAGCTTCCCGACCCACTCCCGGAAGCGGGCGAGCGCGGTGCGAAAGTCGACCGCGAAGGGGACGACCCCTTCGGGCCGGACCATCCGCGGGTCGGGCGGCGCGTCGACGACGGTGGCCGTGCCGCAGAAGGCGCAGCTCGTCGCGGCCACCCCCGGATCGAGCGTCTCGCGCGCGCCGCAGCGGGTGCAGCGCACCGTCTTGCGCTCGGCCCCCCAGCCGAGGTCGCGCGGCGCGGCGAGGCCCTCCTCGAGCGCGCGCTCGGCGATCGCCGCGCCTTCCGGCCGCACCTCCTGGCGCGTGGCGCAGTAGGGGCAGACGAGCGCCGCGGCGCCGGGGGCCCAGAGGACCTCGGCGCC
>JAHDVN010000545.1 GCA_023384635.1 Thermoanaerobaculia bacterium | reverse complement strand
CAGCACCTTCCCCGGCACGCCGAGCGGCAGCTCGCCGATCTCGTCGAGGAGGAGCGTGCCGCCCTCGGCGAGCTCGAAGCGCCCCCTCTGGGCGCGCACCGCGCCGGTGAAGGCGCCGCGCTCGTGGCCGAAGAGCTCGTTCTCGATGAGGGACTCCGGGATCGCGGCGCAGTTGACGGTGACGAACGGCCCCGAGACGCGCGGCGAGAGGGCGTGGAGGGCGTGGGCGAAGAGCTCCTTGCCGGTGCCGCTGGCGCCCGTGATGAGCACGGTCGAGTCGGTCGGCGCCACGCGCTCGAGGAGGCGCAGGGCGGCGCGCAGCTTCGGGTGGCGGCCGACGATCGGGGGCGCGCCGCCGGGCGGCACGAACGCCTCGGGCGGCTCCGCGCCGGCCAGCAGCGCCGAGAGGCGCTCGCGCAGCTGCCCGAGCCCGACCGGCTTCTCGAGGAAGTCGGCGGCACCGAGCTTCATCGCCTCGACCGCGGCGGCCACGGAGCCGTAGGCGGTCATCACCACCACCGGCGCCTCGGGGCGGCGGCCGCGAGCGGCGCGCAGCACCTCGAGGCCGGTGCCGTCCGGCAGCTTCAAGTCGGTGAGCACCAGGTCGATCGGGCCGGGGGCGGCAAGCGCGGCCTCGGCCTCGGCCAGCCCGGCGGCGAGCGCGACCTCGTAGCCCTCCTTGGCGAGGGCCCGCGCGAGAAGCTGGCGGAGCGACTCGCGGTCCTCGACGACCAGGATGCGAAGGGGCACGTGGCGCCTCAGCCTTCGCCCGGGTCGGCGAGGGCGTGCGCGATGGCGGCCGCGAGGAGCTCGTCGTCGGCCGGGTCGACGGTGCGCAGGTCGAGCAGGCAGCGCCCCTCCCGCGCGTAGCCGACGACCGGCGGGTCGCCGGCGCGCAGTCGGGCCGAGAGCCGCTCGCCACCGGGGAGCGCCAGGATCTCGCCTGGGATCGGCCGCTCGGGGGCGGCGCCGCCGCCGATGTAGGCGTCCCCCGGGACGATCGCGGCGCCGAGGCGCTCGGCGAAGCGCTCGAGGCGGCGGCGGTGGGCGGCCGGCTCGGGCCAGAGGCGGTCGAGCGGGAGCGGCTCGCCCGCGAGATGGAGGCGGAGCACGCCGTCGAGCGCGGCGAGGGTGCCGCGGTCGGGGCGGAGCGCCCGGTAGAGCGGGTGCCTCTGGCAGCGGGCGACGAGTGCCTCGCGGCCGCAGAGCAGCCCCGCCTGGGGGCCGCCCAGGAGCTTGTCTCCGCTGCCGCAGACGAGATCGGCGCCGGCGGCGAGGAGCTCCGCGAAGCTCGGATGGCCGGCGAGTTGCGGCGCGCGGTGGGGGCGCAGGAGGCCGCTGCCCTCGTCGACGAGCAGCGGCAGGCCGGTGCGCCGGGCGAGCCCGGTCAGGGCGTCGACACCGGCCTCCTCCACGAAGCCGGTGATCCGGTAGTTGCTGGTGTGGACCTTGAGCAGCAGGGCGGTCTCCGGGCGGAGCGCCCGCTCGTAGTCGGCCAGGCGGGTGCGGTTCGTGGTGCCGACCTCCACCAGCCGGGCGCCGGCGGCGGCGAGGATCTCGGGGATCCGGAACGAGCCGCCGATCTCGACCAGCTCGCCGCGCGAGACGATCACCTCGCGCCCGGCCGCGAAGGTCGCGAGCGCCAGCACGAGGGCGCCGGC
>JAHDVN010000073.1 GCA_023384635.1 Thermoanaerobaculia bacterium | reverse complement strand
GGTACTGGTAGGTGGCGACGTCGTAGAGGTAGAAGAGCATGAAACGCCGGAGATCGCGCCAGTCGAGCCGCGCCGCCGCCCGCATCGCCCGCCAGGTCCCCTCCTGCCGCGGCTCGATCGCCGGCTGGTAGTGCACCCCCTCCCACGCGATCCGTCGGAAGAGCCCCTCCCCCAGCTCCCGCCGCAACCCCTCGCGCAGCGGCGCGTCGAACGCCTCGGCCTGCCGGCCCATGCCGTGGAGGGTGAGGAGGGCGAGAGGTGTGGTCATGGCAGACGGCATCTCTCAGAAGGCAGCGCTGACCTGGGCAGCGATCGGACTCGAGCGGTGGATCACCAGAACGTCGCCCTGGGCGAAGCTCGCAGGCAACGGAACCGCCCCGGCGAAACGCAGCTCCGTTCCGTTGACCCCCACTGTGCGCCAGGTCAGGCCATGCGGGTCCTCGCGCTCCCACATGGCCGCGAAGTAGACATCGAATCCCTTCCCCTGGAGATAGGTCAGGACATCCGCGACGGACGCACCCGCGCGTGCGAGCGCCTCCGGGACGAGCTCGACGAAGCCCGCCTTGACCTTGCCGGAAGCGAGTGCACTCTCAGCACCACGCAGCGCATTCAGCTCCCATCCCTCGACGTCGAGCTTGAGAAACCCCACTGCCTCGACGTCGGCAACCGCAACGTAGTCGTCCAGCCGCAGATTCGTCACGGCCTCGCCATGGGTGTCGATCTGGCCGTGACCCCAGCATGCATCCGGGAGCCGATGGTACGAAATGCCCGCGGCATCGGTCACGCAGCAGTGAACGACTCGCACATCCTCCGAGGGCCACTCCAGCGCACTTCGCCGCAACAGCGGAATCAGGCGCGAGTTCGCCTCGAACAGGTGAAAACCAATCCCCATCTCCCGTACGACCGGAAGGACGCCGAAAGTGACCAGTCCCAGGTTCGCGCCCACGTCGAAGAGGTCACCACCTTCGCGCAGGAAGGCGGCGACCATCGGATGAAACTCCGGCCAGAAGGTCCCCGAGAGAAGAGTAGCCCTCGACTCCGCATCACGCAGGTCGACCCAGGCCTTCGCGCCGCCGTCAAACCACACAGGCTGGTGCGGCGCAACGATCCCGAGGCGACAGAGAGCGGTCAGGAGTTTGTGGCGGCGAAGGGGCGAAGGAAGGGCCCGCAGGAAGCGAGCAAGTGACAATCCTCTTGGATCGGAAACGGGCTTTGTGACCACGGGCGCCTCTTCGTCGGCTACCAACTTCTGGATGACCCCCTGACCCGAAACCGGATCACCGCCGTGGTGCTTCGGACCAGGAGGCGCTCCCCTCAATTGTCACCCGTTCCCTGCGATCTCGGCAGCGGCGAAGCCATGGCGGTCTCCGCTCCTCAGTCGAGCCCGAACTCCGCGCGCCAGTCGATGTCTTCGCGCAAGGGCGGCTGCTCCTCCTTGACCAGGAGCCGGTCCTCCAGCACCAGGGCGTCGATTCCGGTGCGCATGAAGCAGAGCCAGGAGTCCGCCGGCGAGCAGACGATCGGCTCGCCGCGCACGTTGAAGCTGGTGTTGATGATCACCGGGCAGCCGGTCAGGCGACGGAACGCCTCGATCACGTCCCAGTAGAGCGGGTTCGTCTCCCGCCGCACGGTCTGGATCCGCGCCGAGTAGTCCACGTGGGTGACCGCCGGGATCTCCGAGCGCACGACATTGAGTTTCTCGATCCCCCACAGGGCCTGTTCCTCCGGCGTCATCTCCCGGCGGCGCCTACGCACGACGTCGGCCACGAGGAGCATGTACGGACTCTCGTCGCCCAGCTCGAACCAGTCCGCGACGCCCTCGCGCTGCACGCTCGGAGCGAATGGACGGAAGCTCTCCCGGAACTTGATCTTCAGGTTCATCGTCGCCTGCATCCGCGGCGAGCGCGGGTCGCCCAGGATCGACCGCGCCCCGAGGGCACGCGGGCCGAACTCCATCCGTCCCTGGTGGAGCCCGACCACCTTCTCTTCGGCGAGCAGAGCGGCGACCACCCCCGGAAGCTCCGGTCTGGCCACGACGCGGTAGGGCGCTCCCCGTGCGGCCAGGAAGGAGTCGATCTCCTCGGGCGTCGACCTCGGCCCCAGGTAGGCGCCGCGCATTTCGTCCTCGTAGGGCGGCAGGCCATCGCCCTTCCACGCGCGCGGCGACACCCAGGACCCACGTCGCTCGGCGCTCTCCCGGCCATGCCCGAGGTATCGGTGCCAGACCGCCAGCGCGACGCCGAGCGCGCCTCCCGCATCGCCCGCCGCGGGCTGGATCCAGAGGTCCGTGAACGGCCCCTCGCGCAGGATCCTGCCGTTCGCCACGCAGTTGAGCGCCACGCCTCCGGCCAGACAGAGCTTCGTCATCCCCGTTCGCCGGTGGGCGTGGGCCGCCATCTTGAGCAGCACCTCCTCGGTGATCTCCTGGAGGCTCCGCGCGAGATCCATCTCCCGCTGGGTGAGGAGAGTCTCGGGCTCGCGGGCCGGTCCGCCGAAGAGGCGGGCGAAGCGGCGGTTCGTCATGCGCAAACCGGCGCAGTAGTCGAAGAAGCGCTGGTCGAGTCGGAGGCTCCCGTCCTCGGCGATCTCGACGAGCTGCTCGCGGATCTCCCGCACGAACCGGGGCTCCCCGTACGGGGCGAGGCCCATCACCTTGTACTCGCCGCTGTTGACCTTGAATCCCGTCTGGTAGGTGAAGGCGCTGTACAGGAGACCGAGGCTCGCGGGAAAGCGGAGCTCCTCGAGCATCTCGATCCCGTTCCCCCTCCCGACCCCCACCGAGCTGGTGGCCCACTCCCCGACCCCGTCCACGGTGAGGATCGCCGCCTCCTCGAAGGGCGAAGGGTAGAAGGCAGAGGCGGCGTGGCTCTCGTGGTGGTCGCCGAAGAGCACCGGGGCGCGGATCGCCCGCCCGCGCTTCTTCGCCTCCCGGTCGTCCTCGATCCCCTCGGCGCGGGCTAGTTCCGTGCGCACCAGGTCCGGCATCCAGAGCTTCTCGCGCAGCCAGAGCGGCATCGCCTTCGCGAAGGAAGCGATGCCGCGCGGGGCGAAGTCGAGGTAGGTCTCGAGCAGTCGGTCGAACTTCAGCAGGGGCTTGTCGTAGAAGGCGAGGAAGTCGAGGTCGTCCACCCCGATCCCCGCCTCGGCGAGGCAGTAGCGCACCGCCCCGGTCGGGAAGCGGTGATCGTGCTTGCGGCGCGAGAAACGCTCCTCCTGCGCCGCGGCGACGATTTCGCCGTCGACGACGAGGCAGGCTGCCGAGTCGTGGTAAAAGGCCGAAAGGCCGAGGATGGTGGTCAAGCGGGTATCAGAAGAGGGTGTAGATGAACGGCGCCACGGCCGAGCCCTGAGCCATCACCAGCAGCACCCCAAGGAGACCCAGGACGATCAGGATCGGGGCCAGCCAGTACTTCTTGTTGTGCCGCATGAGCTCCCAGAGCTCGGTCAGGACGCGCGCCTTGGACATCGTTCTCCCGTCCTTTCAGTACATCTTCTCGAAGTGCTTCGGATCGGCCACTCGGGGGGAGTACGGCTGCCACCAGGAGACCGCCCGCGGCGCCCGGCGCAGCAGGGGGTCGGCCCCCGACAGCCGGCGCAACAGCCCGATCGGAGTCATGACCCCGAAGAAGACGACGGCGAGGGCCACCGTTCCGACCACGGCCCCGAGGGCCTCCGCCAGGGCCATCCACTTTCCGTACAACCAACGGAGCCGCTGGGGTACCAAGGCACCAGCCAGGGCCAAAGCGAGACCGCAGCCGAGGAGGACCTCCGGGCCCCAGCCGAAGCGATCCCGCCAGGTCCACCAAGCCCCCGCCACGGCCAGCAAGCCGCCGACAACCAACCCGAACTCGCGCAGCGTCCGCCGCGAAGCGGCCCTCGATCCCCCGTTCACCCTCACCTCCCGTTCGCTCGGGCGAAAACTACCACCGTCAGGGTGCTGCGAGGTTCTGCGAAACCAGCCCGGCCGGCCCAACCGGGCCCGGAAGAACGGGCACCAGGGCAGCGGCGATCCGCTCGGCGATCTCCCTCGAGAACCCGGGCGTGTAGTGCACGGCATCGACGTAGAAGTTCTCGCAACGCCCCTCCTGCAGGCGGCCGAGCCAGAGCACCTCCCCGAGGGCCCCACGCCTCACCCACTCCTCGGCCACCTCGTAGCCGAGCGGCGAGCGGATGTGCTCCCCAAGTCTCCCCTGGTCCCCCTCGAGGAAGAGGTGGCACTTCAGGTCGTACGCGAAGCCGGGGACCGGCTGCCAGACGAACAGGGTGGCGACCCCGGCGCGATCGGCGATCGCCTCGATCATCATCCGGTTCGCGCGCCATCGGGAGAGCACGGCCTCGGCCCCGTCCCGCCCCCAGCCCGATCCCGTTCCCGACTCCCACTCCGCCCGCTCGACGCGCTGCCGGAGCATCCACTGCGCGAGCGGCATAGCGTAGGCCCAGTCGAACCGGCTCTTCGCGCTCATCATGTGGCGGAACCGAGTCGAGAACTCCGGATCCCCGCCCGCCAGGGCGAACTCGTTGAGACCGTCCACGAACACCGCCGCGTCCGGCACGTGCCCGCGGCGCAGGAGATCCGAGAAGAGGGCGAGCTCCTGGGAGCTGAAGAAGGCCGGCACGCCGAAGTTGTAGACGGACACCGACCGGCCGGTCAGGCTCTCTCCGAGAATGGTCTGCAGCGCGGAGGCAATCGTCTCGCCGTCCGCCACGCCGAGGCCGAACGCTGTCGAGCCGCCGAAGACGAAGACCACGATCACATCAGGCGCCGGCGGCCACGGCAGCGGCTCGGAACCCTGGCGGAAGCCCGCGGCATGGACGTTCACGAAGCGGCCCGAGGTCTCGGGGGAGCGGAAGAGCGCGGCGGGATGGAACTCGAGGCGCATCCCCTCGCCGAAGGACTCCTCGACGATCTGGCGCACCTCCGCTTCGCTCCGATCGGGGTGTGCGCGCAGCATCTTCTCGATTCCGTACCGCTGGATGGGGCTGCTTCGCGCACGCGGGAGAGCCCACCACGCCGCGAGGTTGAGCAGTGCGAGAAGGAGGAGACCGTTCAGCACCGCAATCGCGGTCGCCGCGTACCACCGCGCCAGCGCCGTCGCGCCCCCTGTTCTGCCGGGGCCGCCTGGCTCGTTCTCCGGGTCTCGTTTCGTCATAGGGGGCCTGCTGCACCTCACAAGGGGCGAGGAATCACCCCATGCCCTCCGTTCCCTTCAGCAATCGCTTCCAGCGCCACCGCCACCCCCTCGGCATCCCCTACCGCCACCCGCCGGTAGCGCTCCGGCATCATCCGCTCGCGGCAGAGGAGGTCGACGTCCGACGCCTCGCTGCCGACGAAGAGCACCTGCCGCCCGGAGGCGATGCAGCCGTAGACCTTCGACGGCAGCACGTAGCCCACGAACTCGTCGCGCAGCGTAATCAGGTGGGCGTCCGGGGTGACGAGCAGACGCGTCAGCTCCTCGAGCGGCACCGGCCGGCTGCGGTGGACCGGGAGCCCCCGCTCCCGCAGCGCTGCCTCCACCCGGTCGGCCTTCGCCCCGGTGGCGTTCAGCCAGAAAGCCACACGGCCCGAGCCCTCGCGGTGGTGTCGCGCGTACCCTTCGATGAAGGTGGCATCGTCGTGCGCCACACCGAAGTTGCCCGAGTAGAGGAGCACCGCCTTGCCCGCGAGTTCGGGCGGCAGCGGCAGCGGCAGCGGCGCCGTCCCCGGCGGGATCGGCACCGGCGAGTCGTCGCGCACCACCGCGATCCGCCCGGGGTCGATTCCGATCTCGAGCAGCCGCCGCCGCTGGTCCTCCCCCAGCGCCTCGAACCGGTCCACCCGCCGCCGGAGGAAGAGCGTCACGCGGTGGAACCAGCGCAGCCACCCCGGCACCCGCCCGAGCTCGGCCATCAGGCACTCGGGGTGGAAATCGGTGATGCGATAGGTCAGCCGCCGGCCGAGCAGGAGGTTCGCCGGCACGAGCAGGTGGAGCAGGAACGGCGGCGCCCCGGCGAAGAGCACCTCGTCGGCCGCCGCCATCGCCCGCCAGGCCCGCGCCACCAGCCGCAGGTTCGTGCGGAGCGTCCACGCCCCGCGCGACCGGAAGTCCGCCCGGTCGTACGCCGGTGCGTGGAGCCGAACTACCCGCAGCCGCCCCGCCCCCACCGCTGCCTCCTCCTCCCGCTCCGGCCCCGACGTCAGCCCCACGAGCGTCACCCGGTCCCCCGCCGCCGCCCGCTCCCGGCAGGCCGCGAGCGCGTACTGCCCCACCGCCCCGAAGTCGGGCGGGAGCCAGTCGCAGAGGTAGAGGAGGTTCACCTGCTCTCTCCCGGAGAGACCAGGAGCTCGTCCGGCGGCGCGCCGAAGCGGCCTTGAAGACCGTCCCAGGCGCCGCGGTGCCTCCAGTGTGCCGCTCTTCTGCGAGCGAGGGACCGCGAGACCGCCTCCCGGACCGCCGCAGGCGCTGACAGCCGGACTGCCCTCCAGAGGGCCGCCAGCCGCCCTCCGTACTTGCCTGCGACCAGGACCGCGTTGCGAGTAGTGAGGTAATCCACCAAGGACCCGGACCCAACCGAGCCCCCGACCTCCAAGCTGGTTACGCGCGCTCCGGTCGCCAGCGCAGCGGAGAAGCCCGCTCGCCGCGCGCTGAGTCCCAGATCACACTCTTCGCCGTACGCGAATAGCCGAGGATCCACACCCACTCCTCGGCGAACCGCTTCCTGGCTGACGGCCCAGCAGGGCGCATGGAAGAAGAGGCCCTCGACGCTCCCGCCGGGGGACACTGCGCTCGCGGGGACAGCTCGCACACGCGCCCCTCTCCACCTTCCCCAACGACCCTCTCTCACCTCGCCGTCGAGACCGAAGACCACCCCTCGGCTCTTGTCCTCGCGAAGGGCGCGACTCATCTCGGCCACGGCATCCGATTCCGCCTCGACATCGTGCGCCGCGACGACACCGATCGTCTCGCGGGACATGACCGCCCAACGCTCGAGGCTCGCCGCCGCGGCGCCCGCAAACCCGAGATTCACCTCCGACCACTCGAAGGCCAGACGGGGCATCCCTCCAAGGCGCCGCACCAGGTCCTCCCGCGCATCGGATCTGGATCCGTTGTCCCACACGACGACTCGCGACGGGATCGTCTGCGCGAGGAAGCTCCTGACCGACCGCTCGCACTGGGCAGGTCGGTTCCAATGGACCACTACCACCTCGATCGCGGCCCCGGGCGTGCTCGTCTCAGACCCTGGCCAGATACCGGACTCTCATTCCCTGCACCACCAACCTGCCACAGCTTCCGCGACTCGCTAGAATCGCCGATGCGCCATGGTCACCGATTCTGAAGAGCAGCGAATCAGCGTTCACACCCTGCTCGGCAAGCGCCAGCTGAGCTTCTCCCTCCGTTGCCTCTCCTCTCTGCTCACCCATTGTCGCGACGGAGTCGCACTGGTTCTCCACGACGACGGCACGCTCGAATCCGCAGACTGGCAACTGCTCCATGCCACGCTCCACCCGGCGGTGTCCTGGCCCCGCAGCGAGGCGAACGAGCGCATCGACCCCTTGCTCGCGAAGCACCCGCGTTGTCTGGCCTTTCGCAGGTCGCACGTGTTCGGACCCAAGCTCTTCGACGGCGTTTTGGGTGGAGAAGGTGACCATTTCCACTATGCCGATTCGGACATCTTGTTCATTCGACCGTTTCATGGCCTCTTCCAACCGCTCGAATCGGCGTACGGTGCGCTCTTCATGCACGATCGACAGAATGCGTACGCGCTGCGACCGTGGCAACTGATGCCCCCCAACGCTCTCCGCGTCCCCGGGCATATCAACTCCGGAATCGTGGTCCTTCGGAGGAGTCAGTTCGACCTCGACTTCATCGAGTGGGCTCTGGCTCGCCTCGACTCCGGATACGCACTGACCTGGCACGAGCAGACTGTCTGGGCCCTACTCGGCGGCCGGATCAGCTGCCGGGTACTTGACCCCGACCAGTTCATCATCCCCACACCCGGGACCGCGCTTCCTCCGGGAGCCATCGGGCTGCACTGGGTTTCCTCGGTACGGCAGGGCCTCGAGACCTTCTCCGAATCACCCTTCCCCTCAGCGCCTGCCACGGCGTTGAGCGCACCAAGTAGCCGCTGCGGGGCTCTTCATCTCCTTGGCGACGGCCTCAGGCGCCGCCTTCCCTTCTGAAGTTTCATCGTCAACGCCTTTCGAGCCTCTCGGTACTGACTCATCGCAAGCGTCCCAGGATCCCCTCGTTCGCCAGAGGCGGCCACCCGCGTTTACTGCTTCTGCCTCGTCGGTCCCGCCGGAACCCAGCACGAGCGAGAGACTCGGCTCCGGCTCACGACCTTCCACGGTCGGCACACTTGCCTGCGACTATCCACAGCCTGGAAGGCGCGTTCTTCGAGAAACTGGACTACCTCGTCTACTGAACACCCGAGACGCCCGAGCTCCCTCGGATGTGTCTCCAGCAGCAGCACCGGCCTATGTTCGATGAGCGTCTGCTCGCCTCCAGCGAGCACCTCGAGCTCCGCACCCTCCACGTCGATCTTCATCAGGTCGGGAGCCAGCGCGAGTCTGTGACAGAGGTCGTCTAGAGGCTCGACTCTAACCACTTCACCCCTATCCTCGCCTGCAGGGCCCTCGGCCCCAACCCTCACGAGGTGATGCCACTCGTACACCATGGACACAGTTCCCTGGGTGCGTCCCAGCGCATGTGGCACGACCACGACCGCGGGAGCACCGTTGAGTTCGAGCTGTTGCCCCAACACCGCGAGCGCCCGCGGTGAGGGTTCCACGGCCACCACCTTTCGCCCCGAGTCTCGAGTGAGGAAGGACAGCGTGAACAATCCGTGACACGCACCGACGTCGATCAGGACTGATGCGCTTCCGGCCTCCCGGAGGAAAACGTCGAGCTCCTGGACCATCTCGGGCGAACGGCAGGCGAAATGCTCATACCCTTCCCGCGCGCCTGGACACACTTGAAGCCGAACGTCACGCCGAAGTGCGATCTCTCCACTCGGGAGACCCCGGTTCATCCAACGAAAGCGGATAGCCAGAAAACGACGATGCGGAGACAGCTGGCGAAGTCCATGCCACAGGGGCCGCACCATCGCACGGAAAGCCCTCTCGGCCCTCCTGGGTGAGACCAGCCCTCCAATCGGAAAAGGAGCTCCGCCGCTCACGACCGTTCGGATGCCAATGTCGCGGCATGCCCGACGACCTGCAGCATCGCCGTCTTCCGGGTTCTCCCTGCCCTGTACCCGGATTCAGTCACTCTCGTTACATTCTCACGAAGCACACTTGCCATCACAATCGCTACGCTCCAGAAAGCACCCGGACCTTCCGAAGCGGATGTGGCTCGACACGAGTTATCACGGCGAGCGACTCCACTTCCGCCAGCAGGCGCCACAAGCCGGCTCCGAGGAACTCCGTCACCGCCCGGCATCCTCCGGATTCGGGACTCAGCTCCGGGCGCGAAGGACACGGGCGGCTATCATGAACGGCGATGACCCCTTCTCCGGAGACATGTGGCGACCAAGACCTCAGATCCTCTGCGACAGCCTCGTACTCGTGGCGCGCGTCGAGGAAGACCAAGTCCGCGCCCTCTGGGGTTCTCACTTCGCCTGCCGCAGCCAGAGATGTACTTCTCACCCAATCGACAACGGAAGGCGCTCCGGACACGGTGCGTCTCGCGATCGTCCTCGCTCCGGAAAAGCCGAAGAGCCGCTCCACCCTTAGCGCCGGAACGAACGGATCAACCAAAATGAGTCGACCTTCCGGGCCAATCGCATCGGCAAGCCACCGCGAGGTGACGCCCTCAAACACGCCCACCTCCACCACCACCTTCGCTCCCCTCGCGTAGCGGCAAAGAAGGCCGCACTCCTCCGCGGTGACCTGAGTCTCGGGCGGCCGAAGGCCAAGGACACCACGTAGCAGGTGGGTTGTGTGACTACTCACAACTCCCCTTCACCGGCTCTCCAACGGCCGGCACCCCCCGGTGAGGACTCCATTCGCGGCGCTCAGGATGCCTCACCCGTCTAGCTGACCTTCCGGCACTCCAGGATCCAGAACCGCGCCACTCCCGGCCTGTCGAGCTGGACAGCCAGACCGCTTCCAGTATGGAGGAGTCGCTCAACCAAGCGCCTTCCGCCCAGCCGGCGCAGCCCGTACCCGAGCGTCTTGATCGCGACTTGAACCGGCCACCAGACCAGCACCACAGGAACGAACGCCTGGCCGAAGCAAGCGACGACAGCAAACTCCCTCTCAACGAGTTCGACGAGCTCGGAGCGCGTGTACTCCCGGACATGCCATTCATTGCGCGGCTGCCGCCGGAACCGGTACAGCACTGAACTTAGACGCCGATCCGGAGTCGATACGAGAAGCGTGCCCCCAGGCCGCAATACCCTCCGGAGCGCCCGCAAGTACGCCTCCGCGTCGCAAAGGTGCTCAATGGTCTCGAATGACACACACAGATCAAACTGCTCGTCGCCGATGCCATCGAGGCGCTCCGCATCAGAGACCATGAACTCCGCACCAGCCTGGCCGTGAGCTTCGGCTGCGTACCCGAGCGCGATGAGCGACCGGTCGACACCGGCGACGAACGTTGCGCCGGCCCGGCTCAGGAGCGCGGATCCATAGCCGGTTCCGCAGGCGATGTCGAGTACGCGGTTCCCCACTGCATACTTAGCCGCGAACCGGTAACGCTCCAGGTGTTCCTGTTCGACAGCCGCCGGGAAGCCGACGCCGAGCAGGAGCCGTTCGTGACCGCCCGCGATCGCGCTCGCGTCACTGTCGCGAATTCGCGACACTCCAGTGCCCTCGGCTTCCGAGTTCACGATCGCACCTCAAAGACTCCGATACCGAAACCCGGCTGAGTGTCGTTTTCGATGTACTCACCCACCGCCTCGGTCATCCTGAGCTCACGCCAAAACCGCCACACACCGACATCAGGAAGTTCCGGTATCGGACAGATATCGTGGAAGGCCACCAACCCGCCAGGCCGCACCAATGGGCCATAGTCCAGCCAATCTTGCCGCACCCCCTCGTACGTGTGATCCCCGTCAACAAAGAGGACATCGATGGGTCGGCCCGCAAGTGCCCGCTCTACACGTACCCTCATCTCCTTGCTGTGCGAGTCGCCCTGAAGCAGAACGATCTCCTGCCCTTCTCGCGCGAAGGACCGATACAGCGGGCGGCGGAGTGCACTGTATCCACCTCCGTGACGACCTCCTGGCAGGTCCAGGCTGATGAGCGCTGCATCCGGCGCCGCCACCCGGGCAAGGAGCAGCAATGTGCCGCCGGAGGCCGTTCCGATCTCCATCACGACCCGGGGGCGACGCTCCTCGACCTGTGCCAGAAAGGGACCGATTTCAGCCGGACGCTGCATCGAGAACACTGGCTGCGCCTCTCCCAGTCGCTTGTTAACCAGGACATCGATCACCTTCTCGGCGGCGAGACCCGGCATCTCACGCAAGAGCCAGTTTCTCATCGAGAGGAAACCTCGAGCGCGCCGCAGTGCGAATCCCAGCATCCCGAGGATTCCGCGCTGCCTCACCAGCGCGACCATGGTGCCCGGCGCATCCGCCATCTCACTCCTCTCGCTCGGCCGCTCTCGCGACAGTTAGACCCCCCATCACCAACCGATCCATACGCGTCCTCAAGAAGCAGTCCAGCGCCTCTCCCGGCGTGTTCACGATCGGCTCGTTCTCGTTGAAGGAGGTGTTGAGTACCATCGGCACGCCGGTCTGGCGCGCGAAGGCCGAGATCAGGCGCCAGTAGCGCGGGTTCGCTCGCTTGGAGACGGTCTGGAGTCTTCCCGTGCCGTCCACGTGCGTGACCGCCGGGACCTCCGCTCGCCTCTCCGGCCGAATCGGGTAGACCTTCAACATGAAGGGATCCGGGTAATCGATCGTGAACCAATCCCCCGTCCGCTCCTCGAGGATCGAGGGGGCGAAGGGGCGGAACGACTCGCGCCGCTTGATCTTCCGGTTGAGCAGATCCTTCATGTCCGTGCGGCGCGGGTCGGCCACGATCGAGCGGTTGCCAAGCGCGCGGGGGCCCCACTCCGAGCGGCCCTGGTACCAGCCGACGACCTCGCCGCGGGCGACGGCCGCAGCCGTCTCCTCACAGAGCGCTGCCTCGTCCGGTGCCGTGGTGACCTCGATCTCGCCGTAGCGACCGTCGCACCCCTCGGAGCCCGGGACCCGCTCGGCGATCGCTCGGCGGATCTCCGCCTCGCCGTACTCCGGCCCCCAGGAGGCGTGCTCCATCACCCAGCCGTTCCGGGGGTGGCCCAGGATGTCGTGGTGCGCGTAGAGCGCGGCGCCGAGCGAGGTGCCAGCGTCCCCGGCCGCTGCCTGGATGAAGACCTCTGCGACGTCCGTGCGATCGAAGAGCCTTCCGTTGGCGAGCGAGTTGAGGCCGCAACCGCCGGCGAGCGCGAGGTTCCGCGAGCCGGTGAGCTCGATCGCCCGGCGCACGAGGGCGAAAAAGCGCTCCTCGTAGACCCGCTGCATCGAAGCCGCGAGGTCGCGGTGGCGC
>JAHDVN010000072.1:8438-12534 GCA_023384635.1 Thermoanaerobaculia bacterium | reverse complement strand
CGGATGGAGCTGCTCTCCCTGCAGCTGCGCAAGGGGAGCCTGGCGCTCCTGCCGGCCCCCGTGAGCACGCTCGGGGACGGCCGGCCAGCCCCGGTCTCCGAGGAGCCCGCCGGCGAGCTCGAGTCCCCCTGGTGGCGCCGCCTCTGGGGCGCGCCGAAGAGCTAGCCGGGCCCGGGACGATCGCGCGGCCCGCCGGCGGCGCGGGCCACCAGCACCAGGAGGACGAGGAGCGCCGCGGCGGCGCCCGGCAGCGTCGCGGCCGGCAGCACGCGCACCTCGACTTCGGTCGCGAGGGTGGCGCTGCGCACCAGGAGCCGGTGGCGGCCCGCCCCGAGCTGCCCGGTCGGCACGGCGACGGCGCCTCCGCGGGGCGGCACGGTCGCCGTCGCGAGCAGCTCCCGCCCCCCGTTCGCGAGCACCGAGAGCTGGAAGCGGGGCTGCCCGCCGACCTGGATCGGCTCGACGCGGAGTGTCACCGGGCGGCCGGCGAAGGCCGGGCCCAGCTGCCGGACGGTGAGGGGGCCGCGGGGCGCGGCCGCGGCGAGCGGGAGCGCCGCGGCGAGGAGCAGAGCGGCGAAGACGAGCGCTCCGAGAGACCCCGACCTCCCGGCCCGGCGGGGCCGCCCCCCCCTTCCCGTCCGCGGCGCGCTCACTTGGCGGGCGGCGCCGCCTCTGGCGCCCCGGGCAACCCGAGGGCCTTGCGCAGCTTCCCCTCGAGCTCGTCGGCCAGCTCCGGGTTGTCGCGCAGGAACTGCTTGGCGTTCTCCCGTCCCTGGCCGAGGCGGATGTCGCCGCAGTTGAACCAGGCGCCGCTCTTGGAGACCAGCTTGTGGTCGATGCCGAGGTCGAGAATCTCGCCGGTGCGGGAGATGCCCTCGCCGTAGTCGAGGTCGAACTCCGCCTGGCGGAACGGGGCGGCCACCTTGTTCTTGACGATCTTGACCTTCACCCGGCTGCCGGTGACCGTGTCCCCGTCCTTGAGGGCCGCCACCCGGCGGATGTCGACCCGCACCGAGGAGTAGAACTTGAGGGCGCGCCCGCCGGTGGTGGTCTCCGGGTTGCCGAACATGACGCCGATCTTCTCGCGGATCTGATTGATGAAGATCAGACAGGTCTTCGACTTGGCGACGATCGCCGTGAGCTTGCGCAGGGCCTGGGACATCAGCCGGGCCTGCAGGCCGACGTGGGAGTCGCCCATCTCCCCCTCGAGCTCGGCGCGCGGCACCAGCGCCGCCACCGAGTCGACCACCACCACGTCCACGCCGTTGGAGCGCACGAGCATCTCGGCGATCTCGAGCGCCTGCTCGACGTGGTCCGGCTGCGAGACGAGGAGGTTGTCGATGTCCACGCCGAGCTTCTTGGCGTAGTCGGCGTCGAGGGCGTGCTCGGCGTCGATGAAGGCGCAGATGCCGCCCTTCTTCTGCGCCTGACCCACCACCGAGAGGGCCAGCGTGGTCTTACCCGACGACTCCGGGCCGAAGACCTCCACCACCCGGCCCCGCGGGAAGCCGCCGACTCCGATCGCCGCGTCGACCGCGATCGACCCGGTGGGGATCACCTCCATGGCGAGCGCCTCGCGCTGCCCGAGGCGCATGATCGATCCCTTTCCGAACTGGCGCTCGATCTGGGTGAGGGCCCCCTCGATCGCCTTGATCCGTTCCGCTCTCTGATCCGACATCGGCTCTCTTCCTCCTCCTCGTCGTCTGCGGCGCGAGGGCGCGGCCTATACTACCCGCTCGACCCGACGCCGCACCGGCCCCGACGAGGGGCCGGCTCACCGATACCGAGGACGCCCTTTGCCCGTTGGATCTGCCGCCGCCGACGAGCTCACCGGCGCGCTCGCCGCCCGTCTCGCCGGCCGGCCGGGCCTGCGCCTGGAGCGGGGTAGCCCGCTCGCCCCCCTGACCACTCTGCGGGTCGGCGGCCGGGCGGAGCTGCTCGCCGAGGCCCGGACGGAGGCCGACCTCGCCCGCCTCCTGGGCGCCGCCCACGAGCTGGGCGTCCCCTGGTTCCTCCTCGGCTGGGGTTCGAACGTGCTGATTCCCGACGAGGGGGTGGCGGGGGTCGTGGTGCGGCTCGGGGAGGGGTTCCGGCGCGCCGCCATCCGGGGGGCCCGGGTGGCGGCCGGGGCGGCGGTCGCGATGCCGAAGCTGGCGCTGCGCGCCGCCGCGGCCGGGCTCGCCGGCCTGGAGGCTTTTGCGGGCTTCCCGAGCTCGGTGGGCGGGGCGGTGGCGATGAACGCCGGCTGCTACGGCACCGAGGTGAAGGACACGCTGCTCTCGGTGCGGATCGTGGAGCGGGACGGCACCCGGCGGCGGCTGCCGTACGCGGCGCTCGCGCCCGGCTACCGCCGCACCGACCTCCGGGAGCGGGGGGCGATCGTCACCCGCGCCCACTTCCTGCTCCGCCCGGACGAGCCCGGCGCGGCGCGGGCGCGGATCGAGGAGCTCCGGCTCCGGCGGCGGGGGGCGCTCCCGACCGGCCATCCGAACGCCGGCTCGGTGTTCAAGAACCCCCCCGGCGACTTCGCCGGGCGGCTGATCGAGGCGGCGGGCCTGAAGGGAAGGCGGGAGGGAGCGGCCGAGATCAGCGTGCGCCACGCCAACGTGATCGTGAACCTCGGCGGCGCCACTGCTGCGGAGATCCTCGCCCTCATGCTCGCCGCCCACCGCGCCGTCCGCGACCGCTTCGGCATCGCCCTCGAGCCCGAGTGGATCCTCGCCGGCCCCCTCGCGGCGCGGTGGCGGGAGGCGACCGCCGGGGCCGGTGGGGGGCGGGAGACGGACGGTGAGGCCCGGACCTGAGAGGCGGCGGCTCGCCGCACTCCTGCTCGCCCTCGGCTGCGGGCTGATCTACGCCGCCGTCTCCCGCGGCCGGCTCGTGTACGGCGACGACATCCTGCTGTTCCAGGTCACCGAGGCGATCGCCGCGCGCGGGGAGCTGGCCGTGTCATCGCCGGTGGAGGAGGGGGACGTGGCGCGGGCGATCCGGGGCCGGGACGGGCGCGGGTACGGCAAGTACGGGATCGGCCTCTCCCTCGTGGCGCTCCCGGCCTACGCCGCCGGAGGCTGGCGAGGGGCCCCCTGGCGCGATCTCGAGGAGGTCCGCGACGGGGTCGGGAATCTCCGGTCGGGGTCGCGGGTGATGGCGACGGGCCTCGCGAACGCCGCGGTGGGCGGCGCGGCGGTCGGCGCCTTCTTCCTGCTCGCGACCGCGGTGGGCGTCTCTCTGTGGCCCGCGGCGCTCGCGGCGCTGGCGCTCGCCTTCGCCAGCCCGCTCGCGCACTACGCCGCCGGCTTCCTCACCGAGCCGCTCTCGGCCCTCTGCCTGCTGCTCGTGGCGCTCGGCCTGGTCGGCGCCGGCCGGGATGGACCCGGCTGGCCGGGGGCCCTCCTCTCGGGCGCCGCCGCCGGCCTCGCGGTGGCGACCAAGGTCGCGAACCTCCCGCTGGTCGCACCGGCCGCGGTCTGGCTTCTCTGGCTCGCCTGGAGCCGCCGCCGGGCCGGGCGTTCCTGGCGCGCGGTGGTCGCCGCCTGGATCCTTCCCTTCCTGGCGTGGCTCGCGGCGGTCGGCTGGGCCAACTGGACGCGCTTCGGAAGTGTCTGGGAGACCGGCTACGGGGCCGAGGCGCGGAGCTTCGGGACGCCGCTCCTCGAAGGTGCCGGTGGGCTCCTCCTCTCTCCCGGCCGCGGCCTGCTCTGGTACTGGCCCGCCGCGCTCCTGGCGCTGGCCGGCCTCGTGCGCCTCGCGCGGCGGGCGCCGGCGACGGCGGCCTACGCAGGGTCGGCGCTCCTGATCTCGCTCCTGCTCTACGGGCGCTTCTACCAATGGTACGGAGGGGGCTCGTGGGGCCCCCGCTTCCTGATGCCCGTGCTGCCGCTGCTGGCGCTCGGCCTCGCGCTCCTCGCCGAGCGGTCGGCGCGCTCGCGGGCGGCAGCCTGGGCCTTCGCGCTCACTGCGATGGCCGGTCTCGCGCTCTCGGCCCTGCTCGTCGCCCGGTCGTTCGAGATCGCCATGGAGCCGGCGATGTCCGACCCCGCCGCGCTCTCGGCCACGCTCTGGGAGGCGGACGCGTCACCCCTCGTCGTGCAGGCGC
>JAHDVN010000072.1:0-8428 GCA_023384635.1 Thermoanaerobaculia bacterium | reverse complement strand
CTCGTGGCCGCGGGTCCGCCGCCGGCCGAGCTGCCGTTCGCGCTGCGGGCTCCGCGGGCGCTGCGGTGGCGAACGCTCGCTGCGCCCCTCACCTGGGAGCTGGACCTCGCCGCATCGCGCTACCGCTCCTGGCGCCTGCTGCGGTGGAGCTACACGATGGCGGTCGCCGGCTTGGCGGTGCTCGCCGCCGGTCTCTGGCTCGCCCGCCGCGCACGCGGCCCGGGCTGATCAGAACGCGTTGTTGTCGAGCCCGCCGCAGAACTTGCCGGGCGGGTTGTAGTAGCTCTTGGTCCCCCCGGTCTGCATGTTCGTGAGGCGGATCGTGTACTCCAGGTTGCTGAGCGAGCCCCAGAGGAAGAGCACGCGGTCCGGGAAGTCGAGGGTCTTGGCCAGGATCTCGACGTTGGCCGGGTCGGTGAATGTGAAGAAGCCGGTGAGATCGGAGAGGTTGCCCGCCCGGGCGACGCCCGACGAGCCGTCGAACTGGTTGCGCCAGTCCGCTTCGACGCGGAACCGGCCGCCGAGCAGGCAGAGGGTGTTCGGGCCCGGCGAGCAGAGGGCCTTGGTGGCGACCGGGGCATCGCCCGTCCCTTCGAGCACGACCGCCGAGCCGAGGGCGGTGGCCTTCGAGAAGTCGTCGTCGATGGCGCCGCAGTCGCCCGCGGTGTTGGTGTAGGTCTTGGTGCGGCCGCTCAGCGTGTCGGTGACGAAGAGCTCGAACTGGAGGTTCGTCACCTGGCCGTAGAAGACCTTGATCTGGCCGCCGAAGTCGAGGATCTTGACCATCAGCTCGAGGTTCTGCGGGTCGTCGAAGTAGAAGAAGCCGGTCAGGTCGGAGTTGCGCACCGCGCGGCCGACGCCGCTCACCCCGTTGTACTGGTTCGTCCAGCTCATCGTGACCCGGAAGCGGCCGTTGAGCATGCAGAGGGTGACGTCGGAGTTCGGGCAGGTCGGGTCGCCGCCGCTCGAGCGGGGGGCGTAGAGGAACCGGATACCGGCGACGTCGTCGGCGTTCAGGCGTCCACCGCGGCCGTCGTTGTGGATCCGGTAGTACATGAGCGCGTCGCGCAGCAGGCTGTTCGCCTCGCCCGGATCCTCGCTCGAGTGCCCCATCCCGACGGTGTGGCCGAGCTCGTGGGCGAAGAGCTCCTCGGCGGCGGCGCTGGCGTTCGGGCTGCGCTGGAAGAAGCAGTCGATGCCGTCGTTGGTCACCACGTCGCCGCCCTGGATGCGGATGAAGCGGCGGCCGTCGAAGACCCCCGTGGTGTCGGTGTCGAACCAGGGGCCGCCATAGGCGAGCGTGCCGCCGGCGCTGCAGTCGAACGTGCCCTCGATCTCCTGGTTCGGATCGTTGAAGAGGATGGCGTTGGTGAAGTCGTAGCGGTCGAGGCCACCGGTGGCGGCGGTGGTGCCCCCGTAGACCAGCCGGATCGGCGTGCCCGGCTCGTTGTTCCAGGTGGCCAGCGCCCCCTGGAACTCGTCGAACCCGCCGCCGGCGACCCCCGGCTGGCCGCCCTGGTGGGCAAAGAAGGTGACGCCGGCCCCCGAGTCGAACTCGAACCAGCGGAGGTTGACGCCGTCCTGGTTCATGAAGCTGTACTTCTCGTGCAGCGTCTGCACCTTGGCGGGGTCGATGCGGGTGAAGTAGCCGTAGCGCCGTCCCTCGCCCCGCGCCCGCGCCTCCAGCCAGTTGGCGAAACGGTTGAAATCGCGCACCTGGCGCAGTTGGCGCACCGCGACCTTGTCGGCGCCGCCGGCCTCGCGGACCTCCGAGAGGTCCCGGTAGGCGATCGCCAGGCCGTCGACCGCGAGCTCGTGGAAGACGCCGAGCATCAGGTGGAGCGGACGGTAGAGGCCGTCGGTGCCGCGGTTGAGGAAGAGGATCACCCGCGAGCCGTCGGCGAGCTCCGGAGCGCCCCAGATCTTGAGGCCGATCCCGTCCGGCCCCACGCCGCCGGGTACTCGCACCACGAGGCCGCTCTCGAGCAGCTCTCCCTTGAGCACCCGCTCGGCCTGAACGAGGTAGTCGGTGGCCGGGCGACCGCTGTCGGTCGTGGCCGGCAGCTGGCCGGCGACCCGGGCGACGACGATCAGGCCGGCCTGATCGGCCAGGGCCGAGTCGCGCATGGCGACGAAGCTGGTGGCGCCGGCCGCGGTGGCGAGGCCGAGGAGGAGAGCGGCCAGGGCCGCCAGGCAGGGGATCGGACGGGGGTGACGCATCGGAGGACCTCGACCCAGCTGAGTTCCGAGCGGGCTCCATGGGCCGCTACAGATTCCCCGTGCGCGGCGGCTGGGAGGCCGCGCGGGGGCGATTCGTCCCCAAGGTACGGCAGGCCCGCCCCCCTGTCAATCGAGGATTCCACAGGGAGCGGCTAGAGTAGGGGGCGATGGCGCGGCTCTCGATCGTCGTCCCGGCCTACAACGAGCGGGCCACCGTGGCCCACCTGCTCGAGCGGGTGGCCGCCGCGCCCCTTCCCGAAGGGATCGAGCGGGAGATCGTGGTGGTCGACGACCGCTCCACCGACGGCACCCGGGAGCTGCTCCGGGAGCTCGCGGCCCGCGCCACTCCACCCTTCCGGCTCGTCGAGCACCAGGTCAACCGGGGCAAGGGGGCGGCGCTCCGCAGCGGCTTCGCCGCCGCGACGGGCGATCTGGTCCTGATCCAGGACGCCGACCTCGAGTACGACCCGCGCGACTACCCGCAACTCCTGCAGCCGATCCTCGACGGCGAGGCCGACGTGGTCTACGGGTCGCGCTTCCTGGGCGGGCCGCACCGGGTGCTCTTCTACTGGCACTACCTCGGCAACCAGCTGCTCACGACGCTCTCGAACATGCTCACCGACCTGAACCTCTCGGACATGGAGACCTGCTACAAGGTCTTCCGCCGCGAGCTGCTCGAGGGCGTCGAGCTGCGGTCGAACCGGTTCGGGATCGAGCCGGAGCTCACCGCGCGCTTCTCCCAGCGGCGAGCGCGCATCTACGAGGTGCCGATCTCCTACCACGGCCGCACTTACGCCGAGGGGAAGAAGATCGGGTGGCGCGACGGCTTCGCCGCGATCTGGGCGATCCTCCGCTACAATCTGGGGCGATGAACGCCCGCCGACGCCTTCCCGCACTCGTCGTCCCCTCTCTCCTGGCCGCCGCCGCGCTCCTCCTCGCCTGGGGCTGCGGCGGCGCGGGCCCGGAGCGGATCGCCCGCGTCCGGGCGCAGTACGAGGCCCGCCTGAACGGCTTCGTGGTGCGCGACCTCCCCGCCGAGGGGGAGGCACCGCCCCGCCAGGAGGTCCTGCTCGACATCCTCGTGCGCCGCAACGGCAAGGAGGCGCTGTCCGGCCTCACCCTTGACCTCTCGGTGGCCGGCCCCGGCGGAACCGAGAAGGCGCGGCGCCAGCTCTGGGTCGACACCTCGGGGATCGGCAAGGGGGTCGAGGCGCAGCTCGCGGTCACCGTCGCCGACCTCGACTACCAGCCCGGGGACGGCTTCCACGTCGAGGTCCGTCATCCGATCCCCGCCGCCGAGCGCGGTGCCTACCGGGAGTTCGGGGCGGCCCCTTGAGCTGGTCGAGCCGGCTCATCCGGCCGCGACCCCGTGCGCGTACCGCCTTCGGGGAGGAGACCCGATGATCTCCGGGGGCGATTCCGCGGCCCTGGCGGCTGCGGTCGGCCGGCTCGAGCAGAACGTGGCCCGCGTCGTGCGCGGCAAGCCGGAGGCGATCCGGCTCGCGCTCGTCTGCCTGCTCGCGCGCGGCCACGTGCTGATCGAGGACGTGCCGGGGGTGGGCAAGACGACCCTCGCCCAGGCGCTCGCCCGCTCGCTGGGGCTCCAGTTCCAGCGCATCCAGTTCACCAGCGACCTGCTCCCCTCGGACATCATCGGCGTCTCCGTCTTCCACCAGCGGCGCGAGTCGTTCGAGTTCGTGCCCGGGCCTCTCTTCGCCAACGTCGTGCTCGCCGACGAGATCAACCGCGCCACGCCCAAGACCCAGTCGGCGCTGCTCGAGGCGATGAGCGAGCGGCGGGTCTCGATCGAGCGCCAGCGGCTGCCGCTGCCCGAGCCGTTCCTGGTGCTCGCGACCCAGAACCCGAACGAGTACATCGGCACCTTCCCGCTCCCGGAGTCGCAGCTCGACCGGTTCGAGATGTCGCTGCGCCTCGGCTACCCGCCGCGCGCCGACGAGCGGGAGCTGCTGCTCTCGGGCGGGGTCGAGAAGGCGCTCGCGGAGCTCGCGCCGGTCTTCGGCCCCGACGAGCTGCTCGCCCTCCAGGAGCGGGTGGGCGGCGTGCGGCTCGACGGGAAGATCGTCGACTACGTGCTCGCGCTCGCCGCCGCGACCCGCCGGGGCGAGGAGTTCCAGCTCGGGGTCTCGACCCGGGCCGCGCAGGGGCTCTGCCGCGCCGCCCAGGCGCTGGCGCTCTCCGAGGGGCGGGAGTTCGTGACCCCCGACGACGTCCAGCGGCTCGTCGTTCCCGTGCTCGGGCACCGCGTCGTGCTGCGGCGGGGGAGCGGCGGGGGCGACGCCGCGCGGCGCGCCCTCGAGCAGCTCGTCACCGCCATCCCGGTGCCGATCTGACGTGAGGCCCGGCGCAGGCCGGCGCCCCGGCCCGATCGCGGAGGTGGGAGCGGCGCGGGGCCTCGCCCGGCTCCGTGCCTGGCTGCGCGCGCGGCCGGTGCCGGAGGGGATCCGGATCACCCGGGTCGGCCTCTGGTACCTGCTCTTCGCGCTGCTCGTCGCCGCCGCGGCGGTGAACACCGGCAACAACGCGCTCTACATGGTGGTGGCGGTGATGCTGGCGCTGCTGGTCGTCTCCGGCTTCGTCTCGCGCGCCAACCTCACCCGCCTGGAGCTCGAGCTCTCGCTGCCGGCGGAGATCTTCGCGCGCCGGCCGGCGGTGGTGGCCTTCACCCTCCGCCACCGGGGGCGGCTCTTCCCGCGCTGGCTCCTGGTGCTCCAGGTGGGCCCCGGCGGGCGCCCCCGCCTGGTGCCGTTCCTCCCCGTGAAAGGAGTGGCGCGCGGCGCGACCGAGCTCCTCGTCTCGCGCCGGGGCCGGCACCGGATCGGACATTCCCACTTCAGCTCGCTCTTCCCGCTCGGGCTCTTCCGCAAGGGGCTGCGCTATCCGGCGGGGATCGACCTGCTGGTCTACCCGGAGCTCTTCCCGGGAGCCGGCGTCGAGCTCGAGCGGGGCGGGCTCGCGGGCGAGGAGTCGTCGCGCCGGGCCGGCTGGGGGCACGAGCTGCACGCGCTGCGCGCCTTCCGCCCCGGGGACGATCCGCGCTGGGTCCATTGGCGCAAGAGCGCGCGCACCGGCGACCTGATCTTCACCGAGCGGGAGGCGGAAGAGACGCTGCGCCTCTCGATCCTGCTCGACAACGGGCTGCCGACCGGGGTCACCGAGGAGCAGCTCGAGCGGTTCGAGCGGTTGGTCAGCGAGGCGGCCTCGGCGGCGGTCGACCACCTGGAGCGCGGCTTCGAGGTGGAGCTGGTGACGCGCACCGCAGCGGTTCCGTTCGGCGGCGGCGCGCGCCAGCGCCGGACGATCCTCGAGACCCTGGCGCTGCTCGAGAGCGCGCCGCGCCGCCGCAGCGCCCTGCTGCCGGGCGACCCGCGGGCGAAGCTGCTGCGCCTGGGACTGGGAAGCAGCGAGGCGGCGGCATGAGCTTCGCGCGCGAGAAGCGGCTGCTGCTCGGGCTCCTGGCGCTCCTGGTGCCGCTCCCGCTGCCGTTCAACGAGGCGATCACCTGGCCGGTGCTCCTCCTCTTCGAGGCGGCGGTGGCGCTCTTCCTGCGGCGCGCCTGGCTCGGCCAGGAGCGCTGGCTCCCGAACTGGGCGCTCAACCTGCTCGGGCTCGCCTACCTGCCGCTCCTCGCCCTGGACATCCTGGCGACCGGGCGGGCGCAGGCGCTCCGGCCGGTGCTCCACCTCGCGCTCTTCGGCATCCTGGCCAAGCTCTTCTCGCTGCGCCGGGAGCGCGACAAGTGGCACGTGGCGATCGGGCTCTTCTTCGTCTTCCTCGCCTCGATGGCGACGAGCGTCCACCCGGCGGTGGTGCTCTACCTCGGCCTCTTTCTCGCCGCGGTGCTGGGGGTGCTGGTCCGCTTCGCCTACCTCCACCTGCTCGCGAGCTTCGGCCACCGCGAGCTGCCGGGGGTGAGGCTCCCGGTGACCCGCTTCCTCGCCGCGGCCGCGGCGGCGACGCTGCTGCTCGCGGCGCCGCTCTTCGCATTGCTCCCCCGGGTGCGCAGCCCGCTCGTCTTCGGTCCCGGCCTGGCGGGCCAGGGCACCGAGCCGGTGGCCGGTTTCAGCGACGAGACGGGTCTCGACGGCATCGGCGCGATCCGCGGCAACCGGCAGGTGGCGCTGCGGATCGAACTCTCCGGCCGCCACCCGCCGCCGCGGCTGCTGCGGCTCAAGGCCGCGACCTACGAAGTGTGGGAGGGGCGCTCCTGGCGCCGTTCCGGCCGCGCCGCGCGCGGCAGCCTGTTGCCGGAGCCGTTCACCGGCTTCCGCATGGGGCCGGGGGAGATGGCCGGAGAGGCGCGGATCGCGCTCGAGCCGATCGGATCCACGAGCCTGGTGCTCCCGGTCGAGAGCCTCCTCGTCGACATCGAGATGCCGCTCCTCGATCTCGACGCCGGCGGCGCGGTGCGTCTCCGCTCGGCCCCGACCCGCCTGCTGGAGTATCGCGTCGAGCTCGCCGAGCGCCCCGTGCTCGCCGGAGACCGGCCGCTCGAGGATGCGGCGGCCGAGCCGGCACTCGACGCGAGCGGCATCGGCGAGGAGATCCGCGCTCTCGCGCGCGCCTTCGCCGGGGAGGGGAGCGCGGCGGAGCGGGCCGCCCGGATCGAGCGGCGCCTGAGAAGCGAATTCCGCTACAGCGACGAGTTCGTGGGCCGCGGCGGCGCCGACCCGATCCACGACTTCCTCTTCCGGAACCGCGCCGGCCACTGCGAGTACTTCGCCTCGGCGATGGTCCTCCTGCTGCGCGCCGAGGGGATCCCGGCGCGGCTCGTCACCGGCTTCCTCGGCGCCGAGTCGAGCTACTGGGAGGAGGGGCTCATCGTCCGCCAGGGGAACGCGCACGCCTGGGTGGAGGGGTACGTCGAGGGCGGCTGGGCGCTCTTCGACCCGACCCCGGAGGCCGGCCTGCCAGAGCTCTCGCCCGCGGGTCTCGCGCTGCTCCTGCGGCAGGCGTACGACAGCCTGGTGTTCCTCTGGGACCGCCACGTCCTGAGCTTCGACTTCTACGATCAGGTGCGGGTTTTCTCGGACCTGCGCGACTTCTGGTCCCGCCTCCTCGCCCAGCTGCGGGAGCGGGAGCGGGCGGCCCCGGCCCCGGCCGAAGCGCCGGTGGAGGAGGTCGGTCGGGCTCCCGAGGAGCGGATGGGGCCCCGGCTCTGGAGGCCCACCGTCGCCGTCCTCTGGGCGCTGGCCGCCCTGGCCGGCGGGGCGCTCGCGTGGCGCAGCTGGCGCCGCCGGCCGGCCTGGAGCGCCACCCTCTCCTACCGGCGGCTCCGGCAGCGGCTGCCGGCGGCCGGCTTCGCGGTCCCGGACGCGATGGCGCCGCTCGCGCTCGCCGCTGCCGCGGGGCGGCGCTTCCCGGAGATCCACGCCGAGATCGAGCGGCTCGTCGGCCGCTACGTCGAGGAGGCGTTCGCGGGGCGACTCCCCGGGCCCGACGGGCTCGCCGCGGCGCGCCTCGAGCGGGCGGCGGTCGAGCGCGCACTGCGGCGGCACGGGAGCGCGAGGGGGCGGCGCGCCCGCCGGCGGCGCGGGCCGCGATAGCATCCAGGCTGCAGCACGAACCCGGGAGAGGAAGCCATGTCCGATTTCGCGAAGATCCAGTCCCTGCTCGGCGGCGACGCCGAGAGCCTGCTCGCCCACACCTGCCAGGGCATCCCCAAGGAACAGATCCGGATCCCCGGGCCGGACCAGGTCGACGCCTGCTTCGCCGGCTCCGACCGCCACCCGCAGGTGCTCGTCAACTTGCAGCGCCTCCACGGCACCGGCCGCCTGGCGGGCACCGGCTATCTCTCGATCCTGCCCGTCGACCAGGGGATCGAGCACTCCGGCGCCGCCTCCTTCGCCCCCGCGACGGACTACTTCGATCCCCAGCGCATCGTCGAGCTCGCGATCGAGGGCGGCTGCAACGCCGTGGCCTGCACGCTCGGCGGCCTCGGCCTGGTGGCGCGGAAGTTCGCGCACCGGATCCCGTTCGTGGTCAAGATCAACCACAACGAGCTGCTCACCTACCCGAACGGCTTCCGGCAGACGATGTTCGCGCAGATCGAGCAGGCGTGGGACATGGGCGCAGCGGCGGTGGGGGCGACGATCTACTTCGGCTCCGACGACGCCGACCGGGAGATCGAGGAGGTCGGCCAGGCGTTCGCCGCCGCCCACGAGCTGGGGATGGCGACCATCCTCTGGTG
>JAHDVN010000544.1 GCA_023384635.1 Thermoanaerobaculia bacterium | reverse complement strand
CCAGGGAGAGCGCCGCGGCGGTCAGCGTCGCCGCGAGATCGGGCTGGGCGAGGGTGCCGCCCAGATGGCCGCGGAGCGCCAGGCTCCCGGCGAGCGACTCCCCCCCGACGGCGGCGAGCGGCTCCGCTCCGAGATGGAGGGCCGGCGCCTCGAAGTCGATGGCCAGCGCCTCGCTCCCGAGCTCGAGGACCCCCCGCGCCGTGACCTCTCCGGCCGGCAGCCGGAGCGCCACCTGATCGAGCTCGAGGCGCTCGGCCGAGAAGGCGAGGCGCGCGGCGAGCGACTCGGCCGCGAGGCCGGCGGCGGAGGCCGGCCGCAGCTCCGCCGAGGCGCTGCCCGAGAGCGCCGCCAGCGGTCCCGAGAGCACCACCTCGGCGGTCGCCGGGCCGTCCACCGGCAGCTCCACCGGCAGCCAGGGGGCGAAGGCCGCGAACGGCCAGGCGGTGGTCGAGACCGCGATCGAGAGCGGCTCGCTCTCCGCGAACGGAACCCGGCCCGAGAGCCGCAGCCGCGCGTCCACTCCCTGCCAAGCGTCGAGCTCGAGCCAGGAGATCCCGCTCTCCCCGACCGCGAGCGTGCCGGCGAGCCGGTCCGCCACGAGGCCCGGGGCGCGCGGCCGGGCGAGGTCGAGCCGCAGCTCGCTCGCCACCGTCCGGCCGAGGTCCAGGCGCCCCTCGACCGTGCCCTGGCCGGAGGTGGGCAGCCAGAGCGGCTCCGGCTCCCGCGCCACCGGCAGGAGGTCGAGCAGCGGCACCAGGCTCTCCGCCTCGACGCGGTAGTCGAAGCTCCCCTCTCCCTTCGCCACGTCGTAGCCGCCCTCCGCGGTCAGCGCGAAGCCGTCGCCGGCGAGCACGAGCTGCTCGGCGCGGAGCTTCCCGCCGGCGACCGAGAAGACGAGCGGGCCCGCCACGGCCACCGCCCCTTCCCGCCCGGCCGGCGAGGCGGCGAGGCCGATCGCCCCCTCGAGCGTCGCCAGGTCGGCGAGCGCGAGGCGCAGGGAGAGCTCTCCGGAGAGGCGGCCGTCGACCGGCGCGCCGAGCTCGATGCCCCGGCTCGCGAGCAGCCGGTCGAGATCGACGCGCGCCAGCGCGAGGTCGATCCCGGTCGGCGTCCCCTCCTGCGCGTAGTCGAAGCGCAGCGTGCCGGAGGTCTCGCCGCCGTAGAGCTGCGCCTGCCGCAGGGCCACCGTGACCTCGCCCGGCACCACCTCCACCTCGCCGCCGAGCGCGGTGAGGACGAGGTCGTCGAGCGCGGCGCGGGGCGAGCCGAAGCCCCCCTCCGCGCGCCAGCCCTCGCGGGCGGCCCAGCGGAAACGGCCGTCGAGATCGACCGCGCCGTCGATCCCCTCGCCGAGATAGCCCAGCTCGCGCGCGAAGCGCGCCGAGGTCCGCACCCTCCCCTCGAGCTCCACCCGGTCGCCGCCGCCCCAGCGCACCTCGCCGCCGAGGCGGGCGGAGAGCTCTTCGCCCTCGATCTCCGCCGTCCGCAGGTCGAGCCCGTCGGGGCGCAGCCTCACCGTCGCCGCCAGCCGCGCCCGGTAGGGCCGCGCCCGGGGGAGCCGGACGTCGACGCCCGCCGCCGCCACCCGGCCGAGGAGCTCGCCCGGCACGCTCTCGGCGAGCTCCGCCTCCACCCCCTCGGCCGCGAGGGCGAGGGGCAGCGTCGTCTCC
>JAHDVN010000543.1 GCA_023384635.1 Thermoanaerobaculia bacterium | reverse complement strand
AGCGATGCCGAGGAACTTGCGGATCTGCGGCTCGTCGTCGATGACGAGGATCCGTGCCGGCGGTGCCTGCGGCGCGGTCACGCGCTCTCCTCCTTCGCCTCGCCGGGAGGGGGCTCCGGCAGCGGCAGGGTCACGCGAATCGTGGTTCCGGTGCCGTCGGCTCCCGGCAGCGCCTCGACGCGGCCGCCGTGCGCGCCGATCAGGCCGCGCACGATGGTCAGGCCGAGGCCGCTACCGCGCGGTGCGCGGTCGCCGCGAGAGGCGCGGTAGAAGAGATCGAACACCTGGCGCCGCTCGCTCTCCGGGATTCCCGGTCCGCGGTCGACGATGTCGAGGACGAGGCGGCCGTCGCGCGCCGCGGCGCGAACCGCGATCGCCTCTCCCGGCGGCGAGAACTTCGCGGCGTTCTCCAGGATGTTGAAGAGCGCCTGCTCGACGAGCGCGGGATGGACGTAGAGCAGAGGCAGGTCGGGAGGGAGCTCGGCGCGCACCACGGCCTCCGGGAACAGCCGCGCGAGGCGCGTGAGCGCCGCGGAGAGGATCTCGTCGCAGCCCGTCCAGTCCCGGACGAGCCTCATGGGTCCGGAACCCAGGCGCGTCATGTCGAGCAGGTTCTGGATGTAGCGGTCGAGTCGCTCGCCCTCGCTCCGGATCGCCTCCAGCAGCTCCTGGCGCTCCGCGCCGGAGATCGCCTCGCCGTAGGTCGAGAGGCTCGTGGCGGCGCCGATCATCGCCGCGAGGGGCGAGCGCAGGTCGTGCGACACCGACGACAGGAGCGCCGTACGCAGCCGCTCGGTCTCCCCTTCGAGGCGCGCCGCCTCGAGGCTGGCGACCAGGCGAGCCCGGTCGGCCGCCAGCGCGACCTGCTGCACGATCGCCTCGGCCAGGCGCCGCGACTCGTCGCCGAGCCTCTCCTGGGCCGCCGGCAGGCGCAGGCCGATCACCCCCAGGCAACCGCCCTCGACGGCGAGCGGCAGCAGCCACCAGGCCGATCCCGCGAGGGTGCCCGTGAAGCGCCCGGCCGGCTGGCCGTGCGCCGCCACCCAGTGAGCGGCCGCGAGGTCGTTCTCGCCCAGGCTCGCGGTGGCGGGCACGGCGGCGGCGCGGCGGAGGGGACCGGTAGGGCTTTCGCGCACGGCGGCGAGCGAATCGGCGCCGAGGCCCTGTGCGAGCTGTGCGCAGCCGGCGGCGAGCACCTGCGTCTCGTCGGCCGCCGCGGCGAGTCTCTCGCCGAGCGTCCGCAGCAGGTGCGCATGCTCGTTGGCGGCGCGCAGCCGCACCACCTGCTCGCGGACGCGCCACGCGAGGTGCCCGCAGAGCAGGGCCGCGGCGAGGAAGGAGACCACCGCGACCAGGTCGTGGGGGCCGTGAATACGGAAAGAGAGCCTCGGATCCGTGAAGAAGAAGTTGTACGTCAGGAACGAGAGGAGCGCGGCGTAGATCGAGGCGAGGCGCCGGGTGCGCACCGCCACGGCGATGACGGCGGTGAGGTAGACGAGGGCGAGACTCGCCACCGGCAGGAGAGGCGCGATCCAGGCGCCGAGAGCGGTGGCGAGAGCGACCACCGCGGTGGCTTCGCCGAGGTCGCGCAGGCGCGCCGGCCAGGGGGGCCTCTCGGGGCCGGGCGCGCGAGCGGTCCGGCGGCCCGGCCCGCTCGTGGGCACCACCGTGAG